>NZ_JAKRGA010000005.1:300000-386107 GCF_022347785.1 Psychrobium sp. MM17-31 | reverse complement strand
CCGCCGCTCGACGCCAGAGTAGCAAGCTACTCTTCGTTTCCGCTCGACTTGCATGTGTTAGGCCTGCCGCCAGCGTTCAATCTGAGCCATGATCAAACTCTTCAATTAAAATTTGATTTTTTACGTTCGTTAGAACGACTCAATGAATTTACTGTCATTATGTAGACATTAAATCATGAGTAAGATACTCAATCTTCAAATGCCCACACAGTTTATTTGAATACTAATTTTTAAAGAACATTTGACTTAACTTAGTAAGTCAGGGCTGCGTATATTACACCCCATATTAATTAAGTCAACAAGTAATTTATCAAACTTAATTATTTTTGTGACTCAGTGATAATTAGTTATCGCTGCCGTCTCAGTGGTTGCGCATTATAGGGATTTAGATTGCCCTTGCAACCCCTTTTTCATGGATTTTTTTAAATAACTTATTAAGTGAATAAAAAACACCCCAATTGTATCTAAAAGAGACAATTGGGGGTGTTTTAGCAGCTAGATTTCGTTGAAGAACTTGGTTTCTTGAGTCACCGAAACTTTGTCTCCGTTTTTAAGAATAGCTTGTACTGTAAAATCGACAGACACTATTTTCTTTTTCAGGTTATATGGATCTGTAGAGATGCTCATTGGTAATGTAAATACTTCACCGGCTTTTACGAATACTTCATTAGCACCTTGCCACTCATAATCTTCTAATCCATTAAAAGAAAGTTGGTAGGTGAGATCTTCTTCTGTCTTGTTTAATACTTTTAAGGTGTAAACATTTTCGAGCATACCTTCACTACTAACTCGATACAGCTGATTTCGGTCTCGTATAATATCGAGCTTGACTGGCTGAATAGCCATTAAGAAGTAGATGAAGACAATGGACATTACAGCTAGTACAGAGCCATAACCGACAAGCTTGCTTCTCAATATATGTGTCTTTTTACCTTCGAGTTGATTTTCAGTAGTGTAACTGATGAGTTTCTTTTCATAACCCATCTTATCCATGACATCGTCACAAGCATCAATACAAGCACCACAGTTTATGCATTCATATTGCAGTCCATCACGGATATCAATACCAGTAGGACAGACTTGGACACACAGATTACAGTCAATACAATCCCCTAAGCCTAGCTCTTTAGGATCTTTTTTACGTGAACGCGGGCCTCTACTTTCACCACGTGTTGCGTCATAAGCGACCGTGAATGTGTCTTTGTCGAACATTGCTGACTGGAATCTGGCATATGGACACATGTGTAAACACATGATTTCTCGCATCCAGCCTGCATTTCCATAAGTACAAAAGGTAAAAAATAACGTCCAAAAGTAAATTAAACCGCTGGCTTCTAGGGTGAAGAAATCAACATAGAGTTCTTTTGCTGGTACGAAGAAAGCCATGAAAGTTAATGATGTAATGAGCGATATCAGCAGCCATATGCTGTGTTTAAGCCCTTTCTTGGAAATTTTGTCCCAGTTATTAGCCTGCTGATCGAGCTTTTTCCGTTTGTTAAATTTGCCTTCTATTTTTTCTTCTACCCATATGAAGATAAAAGTCCATATTGTTTGTGGACAGGTAAAGCCACACCATACCCTACCGACAAAGGTCGTTACTAAAAATAAGGCATATGCAGCGATCATTAGAAAGGCGGCTAGTAGTACTAGATCTTGAGGCCATATAATCAAGCCGAAGATATGAAACTTTTGTTCGGCTAAGTCGAATATTACCGCTTGCCTTTCACCATAGGGAATCCAAGGTAGAAGGAAGAAGCATAGCATTAGTATCCAGTTTAACTTCTGCCGTATCGCTGTGAACACGCCGTTAATGGATCTTACGTAAATTTTGCCTTCTTTATATTCGGTATCTTTGACTTTCGTACGATGTTTGATGTCATCGTGCTTTGAAGTGTCAATGATCTTTACGTCTATTTTATCGCTCATTGAATTTCCTTTGCTTGCTCACAAGGTATTTATTATATTTAAAAGTAATTATAAGAATTTTGACTATGATTAATTGACTGCCAATTAAATTCATTATGGCAGCCTATTTATTTCGATTGATAGTACGCCACATGAAAAAGTTTTTATTATTATTTATTGTTATTTTACTCGCGGTAGAGTTTAGAGACCACCCAACCTTAAAACCTTATACCGATAAAATTACCGGATTGGTAACTTCTGAAGCCAAAAGAACGGCTGGCGTTAGCGAATTGCCCGCGCTAATTAGTGAGCTTGAGCAGCTAGAAGATACTCTATCATTACATGAATTTAGTTTTATTCAACGAGAGTTAACAAGCTTTGACAAGGCAAGAGAATTTCAGCAGAAGCAGTGTCACGACACTGAACTAGCTCATTCAGCGCTAACTAGTTATGCGATTAAAAAAGTGTGTGGGATTTTGGAGAAACATTTACCAACTGCGAATTAATCACAGTTGGTAAATCATTTAGAAATTATTCTACAGTGACAGATTTAGCTAAGTTGCGAGGCTGATCAACATCAGTTCCTTTAATAATAGCTACGTAGTAAGACAGCAGTTGTAATGGAATAGTGTAAAGAATTGGTGCAACTATTTCATCAACAGCAGGCACATCAATAACACGCATCGTTTCATCACTTTCAAATTGGCTATTTGCATCTGCAAATACGTATAGAATACCACCGCGCGCGCGCACTTCTTCGATATTAGAATGCAGTTTTTCTAATAGCTCATTATTCGGTGCAACAACGATAATTGGAATTTCCGCATCAATTAATGCTAAAGGACCATGCTTTAATTCACCTGCGGCGTAAGCTTCGGCGTGAATGTAAGAAATTTCTTTTAGCTTTAAGGCACCTTCCATTGCAATTGGATACTGATCGCCACGACCCAAGAATAGAGAATGGTGCTTGTCTGCAAACTCAGGTGCTAAGGCTTCGATAGCATCATTAAGCGATAAGCTTTCTTCTAATTTTGCTGGAAGCGAGTTTAGAGCGTTAGCAATAGTTTGCTGAGTTTCAGCCGCCATACCGCGTTTTTGGCCAATAGCTAACACCATCATCAATAAACCGACTAACTGTGTAGTAAAAGCTTTAGTCGACGCAACACCAATCTCTGCACCAGCTTTAGTCATAAAGGCTAAATCAGATTCACGAACTAATGATGAGCCATCAACATTACACAATACTAGCGAAGACATGTAGCCAATTTCTTTAGCAAGACGCAATGCAGCTAAGGTATCAGCAGTTTCACCTGATTGTGAAATCGTCACCAATAAGCTATTTGGATGAACAAATGATTTGCGATATCTAAATTCTGATGCAATTTCGACATTACATGAGATATTAGCAAGATCTTCTAACCAATATTTGGCAACCATAGCGGCGTGATAACTGGTGCCACAGGCAATGATTTGAATATGTTGTACTTTTTCAAAGATGTTTGATGAACCAGCGCCAAAGACATCCTCGGCAACTTTGCCATCGACCAGTCTATTAGCAAGTGTGTTACGAACAGCTAATGGCTGTTCATGAATTTCCTTCATCATGTAATGACGGTATTCACCTTTGCCATCAGACTCTGCAGTAATATCAGTATCTTTGGCTTCACGTTCAACACTATTGCCTTCACTATCGAATACTTCCACGCTGCTACGAGTAACTTTCGCAACATCGCCTTCTTCTAAATACATAAAGGTATGAGTAACAGGAAGTAGCGCACGTAGATCAGAGGCAATAAAGTTTTCACCAATACCACAACCAATAACTAGCGGGCTACCAGAGCGAGCAACAACCACTTGTTCAGGATCATTAACCGCCATAATCACCATGCCATACGCACCGCGAACCATTTTAGTCGTTTGTTGAACTGCCGCTAATAAAGACTCCGCCGATTTATAATTATCAGCAATAAGGTGAGTTAACACTTCGGTATCAGTATCAGATGAAAATACATAGCCCTTAGCCTTAAGCTCCTGACGAAGCTCGCCATGATTTTCGATAATGCCGTTGTGAACAACAACAATATCGTTATTTGACGCGTGTGGGTGGGCATTTGCTTCTGTCACACCGCCGTGGGTTGCCCAACGGGTATGAGCAATACCAGTGCCACCTGCTACATCAAAATCAACAGCTTTATCAGCAAGGTTTTGAACTTTACCTACGGCACGTACACGCTCAAAAGAGCCAGCATCTTTAATAACGGCTAGACCAGCTGAATCATAACCGCGGTATTCAAGGCGTCGTAAGCCTTCAATTAAAATATCTTTAACGTCGCGCTGTGCCACGCCACCTACAATTCCGCACATTTTATGTTAATCCTTATTTTTTATTCTTTTGTGGACGAGCCCAGCTTTCAATATGGCGCTGTTTTACTCGGGTAAGTACAAGTTCACCATCACCGACTTCTTTTGTGATGGTTGCACCGGCAGCCACTGTAGCGCCCTTTCCTACTTTAACAGGAGCTACTAACTGGGTATCTGAGCCAATAAAGGCATCGTCGTCAATTTCAGTAAGATGTTTGTTTGCACCATCGTAATTACAAGTAATGGTTCCTGCGCCGATGTTGACATTACGGCCGATTATCGAATCACCCAAATAAGCTAAATGGCCAGCTTTTGAGCCTTGGCCTAATTTAACTTTCTTCATTTCAACAAAGTTGCCGACATGAGAATCGTCTAACATCTCTGAATTTGGCCTTAATCGAGCGAAAGGACCAACAGAGCAATGACTACCCACGGTTGAAGACTCAACAATTGAGTTAGGCTTAATTTCGGTATTATCGCCAATGACACAGTCGATTAGGATACAGTTCGCGCCAATTTTAACGTTGTTACCTAAGACCACTTTACCTTCGATAATAACGTTAATGTCAATTTCAACATCTTGACCAATTTCAATTTCGCCGCGAATATCCAAACGAGCAGGATCAAATAGCGTAGCGCCAGCAACCATTAACTCGTGTGCTTGCTGTAATTGATATGCACGCTCTAATTGCGCTAGCTGCAATTTATTGTTTACGCCTTCAACTTCAACGGCAGATTCAGGATGAGCAGCGACAATGCTACGACCTTCTTTATGTGCCATTTCAATAATATCAGTGAGATAGTATTCACCCTGGGCATTATCGTTACTTAAATTTGCCAACCAGCGTTTAAGATCTACTGCGTCGGCAACTAAAATACCCGTATTGACTTCATTAATAGCTAACTGTTGTGGATTAGCGTCTTTTTGTTCAACAATACCAACAACGGCATCGTTTTCTCTAACAATTCGGCCGTAACCCGTTGGATTATCAAGCTCGACGGTTAATAAACCGATCCCACCTTGTGGTTGCGAGGCAACTAAACGCTCAAGCGTCGAGGTTGAAATTAATGGAACATCGCCGTAAAGAATTAAGACTTTACCGTCATCGTTAAGATTAGGCATGGCTTGTGCTACTGCATGACCAGTTCCTAACTGCTCAGCTTGCAAAGCCCAATTGACATCTCGGTGAGATAACGCTTCTTGCATTAAATCGCCACCATGACCATAAACAAGTTGAGTAGATGAAACATTTTCAAGCACGGTAGCAGCATCAATAACGTGTTCTACCATAGATTTGGCGGCAATTTTGTGAAGCACTTTTGGCAGCGCAGAACGCATACGAGTTCCTTTGCCTGCGGCCAAAATAACGAGATGTAATTCCATAAGATTGTTAGATAAAATTTCGAGGAAACTGCATTCTAATCAAATTAACTAGCTATAGCTAGACGAAGGAATAATATTGTGGGATTTGTCACCGCTAATTTGACTTAACTTGAACTCGGGTTAATTAAGTTTCCCGAGCAATCATCAGCTGACCATTGGTGCGCTGAAATACTTCTTCTATGAAGGTATTAATGACTCGCACATCTAATAAAATATCAAACTCTATTTCAGCGCCATAATTAGCACTAACGATAGTTGCATCGTGCTGCTTCAACAACATTTCAATAGTATTGCTAAGCTGATAATCGCAATTAAACTGCAGTGATTGCTCCACGGCTCTTTCTTTGGTTTGCGCTTGCTCTAAAACAGCACTAACTGCTCCGCCATAAGCGCGAGCCATGCCACCTGTTCCAAGTTTAGTGCCGCCAAAATAACGCGTTACCACCACAGTTATCTCACCAATACCACTGCCCTGCAGTACATTGAGCATTGGCTTGCCAGCGCAACCAGATGGCTCGCCATCATCGGAATAACCAATATCGACGGAGTTCTCAGGGCGACTAGCAACAAAAGCCCAACAATTGTGATTTGCATCGGGATGTTTTGCCTTTATTTCATTAACAAAAGCTTTTGCAGCATCGACTCCAGCAGTTGGGGCAACATAGGCAAGAAATTTACTGCGTTTAACTTCCGTCTGCACCATTAGCGGTGCAGACAATACGCGATAGGGTTTACTATTAATCAAAAGAGTTAGCTCAAGTAATTTAGTTAAGACCCAAATCGCGTGTCATATTCTCGATATGATTGCGATGAACGATAATATTATCTTCGATGCGAATACCGCCAAATGGCTTAAATTCTTCGACTTTTTCCCAATTTATGAACTCACCATTATCAGTGGTTTTCAACTCATCTAACAAACTATCGATAAAGTATAATCCCGGCTCAATCGTCATAACCTGACGAGGTTCGACCATTCGCGTACAACGCAAGAATGGATGATTATCTGGCGCAGCGACATGTGCACCTGATTCGTCCGCCATAAAACCGCCCATATCGTGAACTTGTAACCCCAAGAAATGCCCTAAACCATGTGGGAAGAAAGTGCTAGTAATCTCCTTTTCAACAATTTGCTGCGGCGCTAATTTCACAATATCGAATTCACTTAACAGCTCAGCAATCATTTGATGCATTTGCAGATGTAAATCAACATAGCTCACATCAGACTTAATGCCATCTATTAGCTCTAGCTGCTTAGCATCTAATGCTTTAATCAACGAATTGAATTCATTGTCTTCAAAAGCATAGGTACGGGTAATATCTGAGGCATAACCACGACAATTTGCACCAGCATCAATTAAAAACGAATTAAATTGTTGCGGTTTTTCTTGCTCAAGAATGGTGTAATGCAAAATTGCCGCATTTTCATTAAGCGCAATGATATTACCATAAGGCACTTCATTTTCGGTGTGCTTAATCGCTTGCAAATAATCCATCTGAATATCGTATTCAGATTTCTGCGCCATGAAGGCTGCTTTCGCTGCTTGATGCCCTTTAACCGCTAAACGATTAGCCTCACGCAAACATTCCAATTCATAATCAGTTTTGTAAGCGCGATGATAGTGGAAATAAGACACTAATTCTTCTGGATTGCGAAGACCGATGTTTAGAACATCAGCAACATCAATATGTTCACCTAAATAGGCAGCACGTGATAAATCTTGCGGTAAATGCTCGGCAATATGCTCAGCTTTCTTAATTAATACAATGTTAAAAGCGTCTGTCCAAAAATCGTTTGGCGCATCAGGCACCTTGTGCCAAAAATCAACAGGGCGATAAAAAACCAAAGTCGGTTTCGATTCACCGTCGACAATTACCCAACAATTTGGATTATCAATCACAGGTACCCAATGTTTGAAATGAGGATTTACTTTAAATGGGTAGTCCATATCATCTAAAAACTGACGATGCGGTTGACCAGAATGAACGATCAAAGAGCTGACATTTTCGCGCGCCATAATAGTTTTAGCACGTGCATTTAACTCATCAATGTGTTGTGCGAATAACTGTTGTAGTTGTTCCATAAGTAATTCCAAAAGCAAAGTTTGACGCATTATATCAATCATCTTTCGCTAATGCTCTTTAAAGCAATATATTGGTAAAAGACAATAAGATAACAGCTGTAAGCTGAGTTATTTTTTCTGCTAACCAGTTGTAAAACAATAACAAAACACCCACTTCAAACAAATGTTTGAATTAATCATTGATATTTGTTTTATAACGAGCGAAACTTGAGCGTCGCTGTAAACAATAAACTAGAAAATCAGCTAACTGAATTGCAAAGTTCAACGAGGGAAAAACAACATGATTTATGAGTCTAGCACCCTCTCTGTAAGCTACATCAAAGATGGCATTGCAGAGTTAAAATTCGACGCCAAAGACGGCTCTGTTAACAAATTCGATAAGAACACACTGGAATCTTTTGAAGAAGCAGTAAAAGCGTTACATGCGCTAACTGATTTAAAAGGTGTAGTAATGACCAGTGGAAAGTCAGCCTTTATCGTCGGCGCAGATATCACAGAATTCACTACTCACTTCGACGCTCCTTCAGAGCAACTTTCACAATGGTTAAGTGACGTAAACGATACGTTTAACGCCTTCGAAGATCTTCCATGTCCGACGATTGCTGCAGTAAATGGTTTTGCGCTTGGTGGTGGTTGTGAAGCAATTTTAATTGCCGATTACCGTGTAGCCGACACTACAGCTGTTGTTGGCTTACCAGAAACTAAATTGGGCATCATGCCTGGTTGGGGCGGCAGTGTGCGCCTACCTCGCCTGATTGGTTGTGACAATGCCCTACTTTGGATCACTGGTGGCGGTAACAATAAAGCAGACAAAGCTCTAAAAGTTGGTGCTGTTGATGCAGTAGTAGCTCCTGAGAAATTACGCGAAGCCGCTGTAGAGATGTTAGAAGATGCCATTGCTGGCAAATTCGACTGGCAAGCACGTCGCGAAGAAAAGAAAACGCCATTAGCCTTGTCACCAATCGAAAGCATGATGTCATTTGGCACAGCTACAGGTATGGTTGCTGCTAAAGCAGGTAAACATTACCCTGCACCAATGACAGCATTAAAATGCATTGAGAAAAGCGCCTCAATGAATCGCGCTGAAGCCTTAGCAGTAGAAAACAAAGGTTTCGTTAAACTCGCTAAAACTGATGTTGCTCGTTCGCTAGTTAATATCTTCCTTAACGACCAGCAAATTAAAGGCAACGCTAAAGCCGCAGCTAAAACCGCACAAAGTGTAGATAAAGCAGCGGTATTAGGCGCTGGTATCATGGGTGGCGGCATCGCTTACCAATCTGCAAGCAAAGGCACGCCAATCGTCATGAAAGACATCGCTCAGTCGGCGTTAGATCTTGGCTTAGACGAAGCCTCTAAAATTCTAAACAAGCAACTTAAGCGCGGCCGTATCGACGGTAAAAAAATGGCTAAGGTGCTTAACAACATCACACCAACACTAAACTACGAATCAGTAAAAGATGCCGACGTTGTTGTTGAAGCTGTTGTAGAAAATCCAAAAGTAAAAGCTAGCGTACTCGCTGAAGTTGAAAGTTGTTTAAGTGAAGACGCTGTACTTACTTCAAACACCTCAACTATCTCGATTAACGAATTAGCGAAAAGCGTAAAACGCCCAGAAAAATTCTGTGGTATGCACTTCTTTAACCCAGTACATCGCATGCCGTTAGTCGAAATTATTCGCGGCGAAAACACGTCAGATGAAACCATTGCGACCGTTGTAGCTTACGCAGCGAAGATGGGTAAATCACCTATCGTTGTTAACGACTGTCCAGGCTTCTTCGTTAACCGCGTACTATTCCCATACTTCGGTGGCTTCTCTAAGCTAATCGACGACGGCGCAGACTTCGCCCAAGTTGATAAAGTTATGGAAAAAGAATTTGGTTGGCCAATGGGTCCTGCCTACCTACTTGACGTGGTTGGCATGGACACAGCGCATCACGCACAAGAAGTGATGGCACAAGGTTTCCCAACGCGCATGGCTAAAGACAAGCCGGACGTAATCGACGCGATGTTTGAAGCACAGCGCTTCGGTCAGAAAAACGGTAAAGGTTTCTATAATCACAGCCTAGATCGCCGTGGTAAACCTAAGAAAGACGTTGCTCCAGAAGCATTAGAACTTATTGCAGGTGTTAATAACGGCGCGAAAGAATTCACTAGTGAAGAAATCATCGCCCGCACCATGATTCCTATGGTTATCGAAACAGTGCGCTGTTTAGAAGAAGGCATCATCGCGACGCCAAACGAAGCAGACATGGGCTTAGTATTCGGTTTAGGTTTCCCTCCATTTAGAGGCGGTGTATTCCAATACGTAGACACTATGGGTGTTGCGGCATTTGTCGAGTTAGCAGACAGCTACGCTCACCTAGGCGAAATGTACCAAGTAACCGACGGCATGCGCGCGAAAGCAGCAGCTGGCGAAACTTACTACAAGGCTTAGGTTATTCACCCGCTGGATTTAAACGTCCAGCGCTGAAGAAGAATTTGGAGAAAAAATTATGAAAGACGTAGTCGTTATCGATTGTATCCGTACCCCAATGGGTCGTTCTAAAAACGGTGTATTTCGCAACATTCGCGCAGAAGAACTATCAGCACACCTAATGAAAGGTCTGTTAGAGCGCAACCCTGGTGTTAACCCAGAAGAAATTGAAGACGTAATCTGGGGCTGTGTACAACAAACACTTGAGCAAGGTTTTAACATCGCTCGTAACTCAGCCATTTTAGCTGGTCTACCTAAATCTATCGGCGGTAACACAGTTAACCGTTTATGTGGTTCATCGATGCAAGCTATTCACGATGCTACCCGTGCTATTCAAGTTGGCGACGGCGATATCTTTATCGTTGGTGGTGTTGAGCACATGGGTCACGTTCCAATGAATCACGGCGTTGATTTCCACCCTGCAATGGCAAAGAAAATTGCCTCTGCCGCTGGCATGATGGGTTTAACCGCTGAAATGCTTGGCAAAATGCACGGTATTACGCGTGAGCAACAAGATGAGTTCGGTGCTCGTTCACATCGCTTAGCTCACGAAGCAACGGTTGAAGGTCGCTTTAAATCTGAAATTTTACCAATCCACGGTCACGACGCCGACGGTAAAATGATTCTTGTTGAAACTGATGAAGTAATTCGCCCAGAAACAACAGCAGAATCACTAAGCACATTGCGCCCTGCTTTCGACCCAGCAAACGGCACAGTAACAGCAGGCACATCTTCTGCACTATCAGACGGCGCTTCTGCAATGCTATTAATGTCAGCAGAAAAAGCCGCTGAATTAGGTTTAACACCACGTGCTAAAGTTCGCTCAATGGCTATTGCTGGTTGCGATCCATCAATCATGGGTTACGGCCCAGTTCCAGCAACACAAAAAGCACTAAAGCGTGCTGGTGTTACTATGGACGATATCGACGTTGTTGAATTAAACGAAGCCTTTGCTGCACAGTCTCTCCCTTGCGTTAAAGATCTTGGTTTAATGGATAGCGTTGATGAGCGCGTTAACCTTAACGGTGGCGCTATTGCACTAGGCCATCCTCTAGGCTGTTCAGGCGCTCGTATCTCGACATCACTGATCAATATCATGGAAAGCAAAGACGCTAAATTGGGTCTAGCCACTATGTGTATTGGCTTAGGTCAAGGTATTGCGACGGTATTCGAACGTCCTTAATCACCGTTAATAATTCGATAAAAGCCAGCCATAGTGCTGGCTTTTTTTGTCGATTAATTTCTAACTTTTGACTATTGTCAATTGGCAACGACCTCAACAATGGCTAAAATCGGCGACACTTTTTAACTTTGTACCACGGCTATTGAGAAACAACGATGGATTTTGCAACTGCTAACCACCAATTAGATGCAATGGGATTACGCTGTCCAGAACCAGTGATGATGGTGCGTAAAAAAATGCGCGATATTGCCAGTGGTGAAACCTTGCTCATTATTGCCGACGACCCATCAACCACTCGTGACGTACCGAGTTTTTGTCGTTTTATGGATCACGAACTTGTCGCTCAAGAGGTCTCTGAAAGCCCTTTTCGCTATCTTATTAAGAAGGGATAAACCCCTTCATTAAATACTTACATTTTTCTTGTTTAATTAGCCCCCTAATTAACGTTATGATGCGTGGGATAATAACAACAAGGAAATGCTATGACTTCCCGTCTAAAACCGCTTGTTGTTGCCCTGTCTGTCGCTACGGCCATGGCTGCAACTTCCTATACTGCTCATGCAGAATCTAAATCCGAAGACAAAAAGAAATGGGACGTAAACACACCACAAGGTGAATTTAAAGACATCACAATCAATGTATCCGAAGGTACATGGATGAATGTCGATGTTAGCCCAGACGGAAAAACTATTGTTTTCGATATGCTTGGTGATATCTATTCAATGCCGATTAACGGCGGCGAAGCCAAACCGCTTATCAAAGGTATTGCATGGCACATGCAACCGACTTTTAGCCCTGACGGCAAGCACATCGCCTTTACTTCAGATCAAGGTGGCGGTGACAACATCTGGGTGATGAATAGCGATGGTTCTAATCCACGTGCGGTAACCAAAGAAACCTTCCGCTTATTAAACAGCCCTGCATGGAGCCCAGATGGCGACTATATCGTTGCCCGTAAGCACTTCACTGCATCGCGCTCGCTTGGTGCTGGTGAAGTTTGGATGTACCACAAGACTGGTGGCAGCGGCGTAAAACTCACTACTCGCCAAAATGATCAGAAAGACTTAGGCGAACCAGCATTCTCACCTGATGGCAAATATGTGTACTTTAGCCATGATGCCACACCTGGTAAAACCTTCCATTACAGCAAAGATTCAGTAAAAGGTATTTATAAAATTAAACGCCTTGACCGCGAGTCAGGAAAAATTGAAACCGTCATTAGCGGCATGGGTGGCGCAATTCGTCCAACTCCAAGTCCAGATGGTAAAAAATTGGCTTACATCGCACGAGATGACTTTAAGTCATCACTTTATATCTACGATTTAAGCTCTGGTGAATCAACGCAAGTTTATAACGATTTAGATCGCGACATGCAAGAGACATGGGCAATTCACGGTGTTTACCCAACAATTGACTGGACGCCAGATGGCAAAGCCATCGTATTTTGGGCTGGCGGTAAGATTAATAAACTATCGCTTAAAAATAACAAAGTCGCACCAATTGCGTTCTCTGTAGAAGTCACTAAAAAAGTACAAAACGCCCTACGCTTTAAACAGCCTATTGAGCAAGATGAGTTCAAAGTTAAGATGCTACGAAATGCGCAAGTATCTCCAGACGGTAAAAAAGTTATTTATGAAGCCCTTGGCAAACTGTGGGTTAAGAAATTACCTGACGGTAAACCAAAACGTCTAACCCGTGACAAATCGAATTTTGAGCTATTCCCGCAATGGTCACGCGATGGTAAGAAGATTGTTTACACTACTTGGAATGACCAGAAACAAGGTAGCGTACGCGTTGTATCTAGCCGTTCAGGTAAAGGAAAAACAGTAACGACTGAACCGGGTAAATACGTAGAAACTACTTTCTCTCCTGATGGCAAAACTGTTGTTTATCGCAAAGTAGGTTCAGGCGGTTTACTTCCTAAAAAATGGTCGCTGCACACAGGTATCTACCAAGTATCAAGCAAAGGTGGCGAGCCTAAGTTAATCACTAAACACGGTTCACATCCGCAGTTCGGTAAAGACAACGATCGCGTGTTTTACATGGGCTACGGTGAAAAGCAGAGCTTTAACAGCGTTCGCTTAGATGGCGAACAAGCGCGTAAGCATTACGAAAGTAAACTGGCTACCGAATTTAAGATTAGTCCAGACGGTGAACGCCTAGCTTTTGCTGAGCGCTTTAAAGTGTTTATCACACCATTTTCACTAACGGGTAATACAGTTTCAATCGCACCATCTGCTACTAACTTACCAGTGAAACAAATCTCGCAACGCGCGGGTGAAAACATCAGCTGGACTAAAAATGGTAATGCCGTTTATTGGACGCTTGGACCTGAGCTATACCACGCCGACGTAGCTAACCTATTCGAATTATCTGACAGCAAAGAGGATACCTTTGAAAAAGTTGCCAACGGTTTAGATATTAGTTTCACTAAAAAAGCAGATGTTCCACGTGGAACAATGGCATTAACCAACGCTAAAGTTATCACAATGAATGGCGACAAAGTTATCGAGAACGGTACAGTCATTATCAAAGATAACAAGATTTCTTGGGTTGGTAACACGGGTGATGCACCGCTAAAAGATATCGATGAAACTATTAACTTAGATGGTAAAACACTCATGCCAGGCCTAATTGATGTTCATCACCATGGCGGTCAAGGTGTTGCAGAAATCATCCCACAGCAAAACTGGGAAGATTATGCGGCACTAACTTACGGTGTAACGACAGTGCATGATCCATCGAATGACACTACTGAAATTTTCACTGCAAGCGAATTACAAAAAGCCGGTAAGATAGTATCTCCTCGTACTTATTCTACTGGTACCATTTTATACGGTGCCCATGGCGCAGGTTATACATCTCACGTCGATAGCTTAGAAGATGCGAAGTTCCACTTACAGCGCCTTAAGAAAGTGGGTGCTTTCAGTGTTAAGAGTTATAACCAACCTCGCCGTAATCAACGTCAACAAGTAGTGCAAGCGGGTCGTGAATTAGAAATGATGGTTGTGCCGGAAGGTGGTTCGTTATTACAACACAACCTAACGATGGTGGCCGACGGTCATACCGGTATTGAGCACTCTATTCCAGCGGCGAAAATCTACGATGATATCAAGCAATTCTGGAGTCAAACTGATGTTGGTTACACACCTACCTTAGTTGTTGGCTACGGTGGTATCTGGGGTGAAAACTACTGGTACGATAAAACTGACGTTTGGACAGATAAGAAGTTAAATGCCTTTGTACCAGCGGAAGTCTTTAAACCACGTGCTATGCGCCGTACTAAGGCACCAGATCATCACTACAACCACATTAGCAATGCAAAAGTCGCTAAAGAGTTACGTGATTTAGGTGTAAAAGCCAACATCGGTGGCCATGGTCAACGTGAAGGTTTAGGTGCTCATTGGGAAATTTGGAGCTTCGCTCAAGGTGGCATGACACCATTAGAAGCCTTACGCACAGCAACATTAGATCCGGCACATTACCTAGGATTAGACCACGCAATTGGTTCTATCGAACAAGGAAAACTAGCAGATTTAATCGTTATTGACGGCGATCCAACCAAAGACATTCGCGATACGCGCAAAGTGAAATACACCATGATTAATGGTCGTTTATACGATGCAGATACGATGAATGAAATTGGTAATCACCCGAAAAAACGCAAGCCTTTCTTCTTCGAAAAGAAATAATTAAAGCGCGTTTTTCCGTGATATAAAAACAAAGCCCAATCAATTGATTGGGCTTTTTTGTTAGTCTGAATTTAAAATAGATTTCAAAAGATATTCCTAATGAATACCGTAATCAAACATTAATGAAGGATAGTAGTTCTCTCACAGCGAGGATCACTCCCGTCGTTTAGCGTCTTAAATTAGAAATTGACCAATGCAAAAATCACGGATGATTTTTGAGTATTTGCCGCAAGGATGCGGGTCAAATACGGTATTGAATAGGCAATTTATCATTTAAGAATCAACGCTAAACCTACGGGTCGCCTTTCTTTTGGTTACTTTTCTTTGGCGAAGCAAAGAAAAGTAACTGGTGTGCTTTCGGCCAATTTCAAATAAGTAGGTTAATTTATTAGCACACCACATCACTCCGTTACTCGAATATTCGATACTTGAAAATTTAACAACACTCTTTATGCACATCACAGCTAATTAAATGGTTATTAAACATGCCTACTGCTTCCATAAAGGCATAGCAAATAGTTGGTCCGACGAAAGTAAACCCTCTCTTCTTTAACGCTTTAGACATGGCCAGTGATTGCTCGTTTTGGGTTGGTACTTCGCCTTGTGCAACATAGTTATTTTGAATAGGTTCTCCACCCACAAATGACCATAAGAATTCACTAAAGTTAATGCCCTCTTTCTCCATGGCTATGAAACCCTTAGCATTTTTAATAATAGAATTAACCTTGAGTTTGTTGCGAATGATGCGCGGATTATCGAGTAGATCTAACACATCCATTTCTGTCATTTTTACAATTTTATAAGGGTCAAAATTATAAAAAGCATCGTGATAGCCCTGCTTCTTTTTGAGAATAGTAATCCAAGATAAACCGGCTTGTTGACCATCGAGACACAGCTTTTCAAATAACTCTCGACTATCGTAAACGGGACGGCCCCATTCCTCATCATGATAGGCTACATACACAGGGTCCGTCTGTGTTACCCAAGGACAAATCGCTCGTTCTTCTTGATTCATTACGCATAATCCAACTTTATCTTTGATTATTTAAAATACGCTATATACGCCTCCAATCCCAGTGTTATAATCGTTTGCATTTTTCCACCATCGGCAAGAGTTATAAGTAATATTATGCCTAAATACGATACAAAAACTTTTCAAGGTTTAATCCTCGCTCTGCAGGATTACTGGTCACGTCAAGGCTGTGTAATAGTTCAGCCGTTAGATATGGAAGTAGGCGCAGGCACATTCCACCCACAAACGTTCTTACGTTCACTTGGCCCAGAGCCAATGAGCAGTGCTTATGTGCAGCCATGTCGTCGCCCTACCGATGGTCGTTACGGTGAAAACCCTAACCGTTTACAACACTACTACCAATTCCAAGTAGTGCTAAAACCAAACCCAGACAACATCCAGGAGCTTTACCTGGGTTCATTAACTGAACTTGGCATCGACCCACTTGTTCACGATATTCGTTTCGTTGAAGACAACTGGGAATCTCCAACACTTGGTGCTTGGGGTCTAGGTTGGGAAATCTGGTTAAACGGCATGGAAATTTCTCAGTTTACTTATTTCCAACAAGTTGGTGGTTTAGAGTGTTCGCCAGTAACAGGTGAAATTACTTATGGTCTTGAGCGCCTTGCAATGTACATTCAAGGTGTTGATAGCATTTACGATCTTGTATGGACTGATGGTCCACTTGGCCGCGTTACTTACGGTGATGTATTCCATCAAAACGAAGTTGAGCAGTCTGCTTACAACTTCGAACACGCCGATGTAGATGCCCTATTCAAGCAATTCGATCAATGTGAAAAAGACAGCGAGAAGCTAATCGAAGCCGGCCTAGCATTACCAGCATACGAGCAAGTAATGAAAGCCTCTCACGTCTTTAACCTATTAGATGCTCGTCATGCTATTTCAGTGACCGAGCGTCAGCGTTACATTTTACGCGTTCGTACACTATCTAAAGCAGTAGCCGAAGCCTACTACGCCTCTCGTGAAGCGCTAGGTTTCCCACTATGTAAAAGCGATGAGGACAAGCAATAATGTCTGTAGAAAATCTTATTATTGAACTAGGTACAGAAGAGTTACCACCGAAGTCACTACGCACATTAGCCGAAGCTTTCCGCGATGGCATGAAGGCACAATTAGACAAAGCTGACATTGCTTACGAAGCTATTGATTTCTTAGCCTCACCTCGTCGTTTAGCTGTATCAGTTAAAGCACTGGCCACTGGTCAGGCAGACAAGATTGTTGAAAAACGCGGTCCTGCTATTTCTTCTGCATTCGATGCTGATGGCAACCCGACAAAAGCAGCTGAAGGTTGGGCACGTTCTAACGGTATTACCGTTGACCAAGCCGAGCGTCTTAAAACAGACAAAGGCGAATGGCTACTATTTAAAGCTGAAGTAAAAGGTCAAGCGACTAAAGAATTACTGCCAGCAATGATCGAGCACTCGCTAGCTAAGCTACCTATTCCTAAGCCAATGCGCTGGGGTAGCAACAGCATGCAGTTCATCCGCCCAACCAAAACACTTACTGTGTTATTAGGCGGCGAACTGATTGATGCTACCGTACTTGGCTGTAAGTCAGATCGCGTTATTCGTGGCCACCGCTTCCACGGTGAAAGTGAAATGACATTAGATCACGCCGACAACTACACTAGCCTGCTACGTGAAAAAGGCTTCGTCATTGCCGATTACGAAGAGCGTAAAGCACTAGTTAAACAACAAGTAATGGATGCTGCAAGTGCTGAAAATGGCGTTGCCGATCTCGATGATGACCTGCTAGAAGAAGTATGTTCTATCGTTGAATGGCCAATTACTTACGTGGGTAGCTTCGAAGACAAGTTCTTAGACGTGCCAGCTGAAGCCCTTATCTACACGATGAAGGATAACCAGAAGTACTTCCCGTTATTAGATAACGACGGTAATTTAATGGCGCGCTTTATCTTTGTGTCTAACATCGATAGTAAAGAGCCAAAGCAAGTTATCGAAGGTAACGAAAAAGTTGTTCGCCCTCGTCTAGCTGACGCTGAATTCTTCTACGCACAAGACCAAAAGAAAACGCTTGAAAGCCGTATCGACAGCCTAGAGAACATCTTGTTCCAGAAGCAACTTGGTACCCTAAAAGAGAAGTCTCAACGCATCGCTGATTTAGCTGAAATTATCGCTGGCAAGATTGGCGCTAATGCGACTGATGCTAAGCGTGCAGGTATGCTGTGTAAGACAGACCTAATGACCGATATGGTATTAGAATTCCCAGACGTTCAAGGCGTTATGGGCATGCACTATGCGCGTTTTGACGGTGAGTCAGAAGACGTTGCAGTTGCACTAAATGAGCAATACATGCCGCGTTATGCTGGTGACCAATTACCAGGTTCACTAGTTAGCTGCTCTGTAGCCCTAGCCGACAAATTCGATACGCTAGTAGGCATCTTCGGTATAGGTCAAATCCCTAAAGGCGATAAAGATCCGTTTGCTCTACGTCGTGCAGCTATCGGTGCCCTACGCATCATCGTTGAAAAAGATTTAGATCTCGATTTAACGGATTTAGTTGATGCAGCCGCATCACTATACGGCGATAAAATCAAAGCCGGTATCAACGATAGTGTTGTTGATTTCATGTTAGGTCGTTTTAACGCTTGGTACCAAGATCAAGACGTAGCAACTGATATCGTTAAAGCTGTAATGGCACGTCGTCCAACGCGCCCTAGCGACTTTAACAAGCGTATTGAAGCGGTAACTGCCTTTAGAGCATTAGAAGCTTCTAAGACGCTTGCAGCGGCTAATAAGCGTGTTGGTAATATCCTTGCTAAAACTGACGAAGCTATTGCTGATTCAGTTAACGACGCACTATTAGTTGAAGATGCTGAAAAAGCACTGGCGCAAGTTGTTACTAAGCTAGCAACAGACTTAGCACCAGTATTCGCAGAAAGTGATTACAACAAAGCACTTACTGAACTAGCTCAACTGAAAGAGCCAGTAGATGCCTTCTTCGATAACGTAATGGTAATGTGTGATGACGTAGATACTAAGCTTAACCGTTTAGCGCTATTAAACACGCTACGTAATCAGTTCTTAAACGTTGCAGATATCTCACTACTACAAAGCTAATTTGGCATAGTGGTAATGAAAAAAGCCCCGCTAATGAAAATTAGCGGGGCTTTTTTTATGAATAATTTTTACGTTAGCTAGCTTGATATTGAGCAATAAAATCAATATTTGATTCATCATAACCACGCTTTTCAAAAATCAGCCCGACTTCATCTAGCGAAATCATTTGCTCGTTATAAAGTAAATTCAATTCGCTGATCAGTTTGGATTCCACCAACACATCAACAAATTCATTTTTGCTCGGCACCTTACCGTAGACAACATGCTGTTTAATGGGATCGATAATCGCCTGTGGTAATTCCCAACTTCGCACTATATTGTAAGTGAGTTGCTTAGAAAGCGAGGTCATCACTTTTCTAAAATACAAAGAGCCAGGCTCAGTGGTGCCACCTGCTTTTTGTACGGCATCGACTAATTCACTGAAAATCGCAATTTTCCCTACATCGTGAATAACACCAATAAAGAATGCGCTATAAGGATCGTAACCTATCGTCTTAGCTTTTAATTCACAAATACGCGCCGTAAGTAATGAGTGCTGCCAAATCTTCTCGCCGAACATCTTGAAGTAAATAGGGCTCACATTAGTCATCATTCGTTCCATGACCGCAGCAGTTACTACTTGCTTTAATGAGGCGAAACCAACTCGAGCTATTGCCATCTGCAAGCTCGTTACCTGATTGGTTGAAGATGCGCTAAATGCGCCTGTATTAGCTAATCTAACAACATCTGAAGCCAAGATAGGGTCTTGTTCTAAAGACTGCTGAATGTCCTTTATATCGGCATCTTGGTCTATTTTATCTAGGGTATCTTTTAATGCTTTGGGGAATGATTGAAAGTTAATATTCTTGGGATTGATAAGGACTTCAGACACGCGATCGATAATGGCTTTCTCGATAACATCATTCTTAGAGGATGCATCGGCAGTATCACCGAACAACAAGTCGTAAAACAGATGCTCTGAGTTAACCAAATCGACTTTAACTTTAGGGACTTCTTTAACAGGTGCAGTAGCTGTTGTTGTGGAGTTTGTTTCTTTTTCTTTGACACCGCGATGTAGCAACTCAGTAAACCAGCTCATTAAAATCCCCTATAATTGTTTCATTTAATTCCACATCACAAATGTGTACTAGTTATTATTATCTGCCTTCGCAAAAAAGTATAGATATAAAAAAAGGAGCTGTAATAGCTCCTTTTTCAATAAAAGTTATTAACGACTATACGTCTAAGTTAACTACTTTCAGTGCGTTGTCTTCGATGAAATTACGACGCGGTTCAACTTGGTCACCCATTAGAGTAGTGAATAGCTGATCGGCAGCAATAGCATCTTCAATAGTTACTTGTAACATGCGACGATTCTCAGGACACATTGTAGTTTCCCACAATTGTTCTGGGTTCATCTCACCTAGACCTTTGTATCGTTGGATGTATAAACCACGCTTAGATTCGTGCATTAACCACTCTAATGCTTCTAAGAACGTCGTTACTGGCTTCTTACGCTCGCCACGCTTAACGAATGCGCCTTCTTCAAGAAGGTCGCCAATGTTCTCACCAAGAGCTACTACTTTGGCGTAATCAGCTGATGCGAAGTAAACATTGTCTAGTGTGTAGAAGGTATCTACACCGTGCATGCGTACAACGATTTGCGGTAAGAATAATTGAGTTTCTTCATCGCGAACAGCTTGACCAGAGTAGATAGTCCCCTTGTCATCTTTCTCGTTTAACACTTCAACTAATGAACTTACCCACTCGTTTACAGCAGCTTCATTGTTTAATGAATCAACCGCTAGCTTAGGCGTGTAAATTAACTGGTTTAAGATATCAGTTGGATAGCGTTGTGATAAGCGTGCAATGCCCGCTTCTACTGCGCGATACTCGTTAACTAATGCTTCTAACGCAACACCGTTGATGCCAGGTGCTTCTGCATTCACGTGTAATGAACTGCCATCTAGTGCGATAGTTGTTAGGTATTCATTTAGCACTTCATCATCTTTAATGTAGCGCTCTTGCTTACCTTTCTTAACCTTGTATAAAGGTGGCTGTGCGATGTATACATAGCCGTTTTCAACAAGCTCAGCCATTTGACGGTAGAAGAAGGTCAACAGTAACGTACGAATGTGCGAACCATCGACATCAGCATCGGTCATGATGATGATTTTGTGGTAACGAATCTTCTCTGGGAAGTATTCATCACGGCCAATACCACAACCTAGTGCAGTGATTAGGGTTGCAACTTCTTGTGAAGAAAGCATCTTGTCAAAACGCGCTTTTTCCACGTTTAGGATTTTACCTTTTAATGGCAAGATAGCTTGGTTTTTACGATTACGACCCTGCTTAGCACTACCGCCCGCAGAGTCACCCTCCACTATGTATAGTTCAGAAAGGGCTGGATCTTTTTCCTGACAATCCGCCAGTTTACCTGGCAGACCACCGAGATCTAATGCGCCTTTACGACGTGTCATTTCACGCGCTTTCCGCGCCGCTTCACGTGCTTTAGCTGCATCAACAATCTTAGTCACAACGTCTTTAGCTACTTGCGGGTTCTCTAATAAGAACTCTTGTAACTTAGCACCCATCGCTTGCTCAACCGCCGACTTAACTTCACTAGACACTAGCTTGTCTTTGGTTTGCGAGCTGAATTTTGGATCTGGAACTTTAACCGAAATAACTGCGGTTAAACCTTCACGGGCATCATCACCAGTCGCGTTAGTTTTCGCTTTCTTGTTAAAGCCTTCGCTTTCCATGTAGTTGTTAAGCGTACGTGTTAACGCACCACGGAAACCAGCTAAGTGAGTACCACCGTCGCGCTGAGGAATGTTATTAGTGAAACACAAGATGCTCTCTTGGTAACCGTCATTCCACTGCATAGCTACTTCCACAGTAGTGCCATCTTCACGGTCTTCGCTGAAGTAGAAAATGTCTTTGTGAACCGTTGCTTTGTTTTGATTTAGATAATCTACGAACGCCTTGATACCACCTTCGTAACAGTAGTTTTGGCTCTTACCTTCACCGCGCTCATCAACTAAAGTGATAGATACACCTGAGTTTAGGAATGATAATTCACGTACGCGCTTCGCTAGAATGTCGTAATGGAACAAGGTATCACTAAAGGTTTCAGCACTTGGCCAGAAACGCATTTGGGTACCTGTTTTATCACTGTCACCAATCTGTGCTAATGGTGCAGTTGGTTCACCGTGAACATAAGATTGGGTATAGATATGCCCTTGACGGTGAATAGTAATTTCTAATTTTTCAGACAGTGCGTTTACTACCGAAACACCTACGCCGTGAAGACCACCAGAAACCTTGTATGAGTTGTCATCGAACTTACCACCGGCATGAAGTACTGTCATGATAACTTCGGCTGCAGAAACACCTTCTTCAGGGTGAATATCAACAGGAATACCACGGCCATCATCTTTTACAGACACCGAACCGTCTTCGTGAATGGTAATGAAAATATCGTTACAGTGACCTGCTAACGCTTCATCGATAGAGTTATCCACCACCTCGAAAACCATGTGATGTAAGCCAGTGCCGTCATCAGTATCACCGATGTACATCCCCGGGCGTTTACGTACTGCATCAAGTCCTTTTAGAACCTTAATACTCGACGAATCGTAACTATTCTCTTCTGACATATAATTATTCTCGTTCTATGTTTTCCTGTGTTATCACACCCTGTTCCACGTGAAACATCTTGGTCTGATATTTACTGGTTTGTTGTTTTATTTGAGCCGCATCGATAACCGACAAAAAAAGCTGCGCCTGAGTTGCCACTAATTGGTCAATCAGCAATTGCCTCTTTTGGCTATCGAGCTCCGACGATAAATCATCAACCAAATAAATTGTTTGCTTGTCCACCATTTGTTTAAGGTGAACTCCTTGTGCAATTCTCAATGCACAAACTAATAATTTTAACTGTCCGCGTGACAATGCATCACTCGCAGGAATATTGCCACAACGCAATTTTAAGTCTGCTTTGTGGGGACCTGCCAAGGTGTAACCTAAGGTTAATTCACGCGAATAATTTTTCTGAAAAAGCTCTGCTAAATCAGCTTTTTTATCCCAGCCCTGACTATAACTTACTGTGACGTCAGTGTCAGGCAAAAAACGCTCTATTATACCCTGTAATACAGGATTAAACGAATTTATATACTGATTTCGAAGCTCACTCAATGCAAGCGAGCATTGCACCAATTCGATGTCCCAAAAAGATATCTCTTTATAGGATGCTTTGCGCTTTAATAATGAATTACGTTGCTTTAATAGACGCTTACATTTATTCCAAATCGGCATAAAATTTTCGTCTAAATGGAATACGCCCCAATCGACAAACTGACGACGAATCTTGGGGCCACCGGTGAGTAATTCAAAACTCTCTGGTGTCATTAATTGTAGTGGAAGGATATCTAACAGCTCGGTAAGCTTCTTGGCTTTTTCGCCATTAATCTTTACGGTGACATCGCCATTCTTAAAACGCTGAACCCCCAGCGCATTATCATTGGCGCGACCAAAGAGTAAAAAATTATCGTGCTCGTAATTAATCACCCGACTCGCAAGATGCGTTCGAAAGGAGCGCCCTAGCGCCAAATAATGAATAGCTTCCAAGACACTCGTCTTGCCAGACCCATTGTCACCATAAATCACATTCAACTGCTCAAAATCTAAAGTCGTTTCCTTTAGATTCCTAAGCCGCGAAATAGAGATTTGATTGAGTAACAAAAGCGTTCCTATGTTCTTTTAACGAAAGTACTTTGAGGAATTGATTGCTATTTGGAGTTGCTTTAGCAAAGTCATGGTGCTCACTCTTCAAGGTGTTTGCGCGCAGTTGGCTCCCGCCAATGAGCACAAACAACGCTGAAGATGTGCGCCATGACGAAGATAAACGACTACAAACGCATTGGCATTACTACGTACATGGACTCTGATGAGTCAGCAGCTTCAATCAAACCACTCGAATTCGCATCACCCAAAGTCATGCGAATATCTTCGCTCTTCAATGCATTTAACGCATCAAGCACATAGCTCACGTTGAAACCGATTTCTAAATCGTCATATTGATAAGCTAAGTCGACAATCTCTTGTGACTCTTCCTGCTCTGGATTGTTAGCCGTAATTTTTAATTCGTCGGTGGCAAAGTTAAAACGCACACCACGGAATTTTTCGTTAGACAAAATAGACGCACGCGCTAACGCTTGTTTTAGCTCCATACGTGAAGTGACAATCACTTTGTCACCACCGCGTGGTAATACGCGTTGATAATCAGGGAAACGTCCATCGACTAACTTAGTTGTGAAAATAGCGTTATCGATTGAAGCACGTAACAAGCTCTCGCCAATTTGCACAGTCACAGGCGCATCAGTCGCTTCGATAATACGCAATAATTCGATGACGCCTTTACGTGGAACAATCACCTGCTTTTGTGGCAAGCTCACTTCAATTTGGCGACTGCTCACCGCTAAACGATGACCATCGGTAGCTACGGTGCGTAATTGATTGTTATCAGTTTCGAACAACATACCATTGAGGTAATAACGCACGTCTTGGTTAGCCATCGAGAATTGGGTACTTTCGATGACCGATCGCAATTGATGTTGCGGTAATACAAATTCGATTTCGCTTTGCCAGTTTTCGATATTTGGAAAGTCATCTGCCGATAAAATACTTAATGCGAAACGACTGCGGCCAGAACGAATAACCATGCGCTCGCCATCGACCTCAATCGAAATCATCGCGCCATCAGGTAGACCCTTACAGATATCTAAGAACTTCTTAGCTGGTACTGTAGTGCGCCCTGCAACAACTTCACCTTCAAGTGGTGATAAACCAACTAATTCAACTTCTAAGTCAGTACCCGTCATCTTTAGTAAGTTATCACTTACTTCTACTAAAACATTAGATAATACAGCGAGTGTGTGACGACGCTCGACTGCACCAGAGACTAAGGTTAAAGGTTTTAATAACAGTTCTCGTGAAATAGTAAATTTCATAGTGATTAGCTTCCTGTACGTTATTTATCGACAGTTTTTATTGTTGTTATGATGAAAGCGTGCGAATTAAATTCGAGTAATCTTCTTTAATGTCGTGATTTTCTTCGCGCAGTTCAACCACCTTGCGACAAGCGTGTAACACTGTTGTATGGTCACGACCACCAAAGGCTTCACCAATTTCTGGCAAGCTGTGGTTAGTTAATTCTTTCGATAATGCCATTGCCACCTGACGTGGACGCGCCACCGAACGGGTACGGCGTTTAGACAGTAAATCAGATACTTTAATTTTGTAGTACTCTGCTACCGTTTTTTGAATATTATCGATTGTTACTAATTTAGCCTGTAATGCTAATAGATCGCGCAGCGCCTCTTTAACGAAATCGATGGTAATAGGACGGCCAGTAAAGTTAGCATTGGCGATAACGCGGTTTAATGCCCCTTCCAACTCACGAACATTCGAACGCAGACGCTTGGCAATAAAGAACGCCACTTCATCAGGCAGGTGTACTTTAGACTCGTCGGCTTTGCGCTGCAAAATAGCAACACGGGTTTCTAATTCCGGCGGCTCGATAGCAACTGTTAAACCCCAACCAAAACGAGATTTCAGACGATCTTCTACCCCTTCAATTTCTTTCGGGTATTTGTCACTGGTTAGGATAACTTGGTGATTGCCTTCCAGCAGTGCATTAAAAGTATGGAAAAACTCTTCTTGTGAGCGATCTTTATTAGCAAAGAATTGAATATCATCGATAAGGAGTGCATCAACACTGCGGTAATAGCGTTTAAATTCTTCGATGGCATTGTTACGTAGCGCTTTAACCATATCTTGTACGAAGCGCTCAGAATGCATGTAAACGATCTTCGCATCTGGCTTATTGGCTAAAATGCCATTACCTACGGCGTGTAATAAGTGAGTCTTACCTAAACCTGTACCGCCATATAGAAATAGCGGGTTATAAGCGCCGCCTGGATTTTCTGCTACTTGAATGGCTGCTGCGCGCCCCAGCTGGTTCGATTTACCTTCAACGAAGTTATCGAATTTGTAAGTGCGGTTGATGTTTGAGGCCAATGTCGCTTGCGGCGCATCGCTCTCTTTTTCCCAACTTGGCTTTACTGCGTTGTTTGTCGTAGCCGCTTGTGGCGAGCTAGTCGCTTTGGCGTTGTTATCAACTGGCGCCTGTGCAGGCTTCTTACTACCAATATCAAAACGCAGTGTTGGAACATCGCTGCCCATAGCTTCAACTAAAAAGCTGTTGATATTATCTTGGTATTTGTCACGCACCCAATCTAGTACAAATCGGTTTGGGGCATATAAGGTAAGAGTGTCTTCGTCGTGCTCGGCTTGCAGCGGTCTGATCCACATGCTGTACTGCGTTGCAGGTAATTCTTCTTGCAATCTATCTAAGCATTGTTGCCAAATCCATGCTGTCACTGCGCACTCCAAAAACAAATATCAAAAGGACTGACATTCTAGCCCTTGAGGCACCAAATCACCAGTGAAACTGCCACTAATTGTGAATTAAATTTAGCTTTGATCAAAGTTATTAACAGTTGATGAAATTACGGTGTTTTTTGTAGTGTGCAACAACAGAGGATCCTTAAAAGATCGTTACTAAATAAACATTAAGATCAATAACTTAAAATAAACTAAATTCAATTCACAAAATAACTCGCCACATGATGAACCTAAAAACGTGATCTAAACGCCGATTATTGCTGCTTTAAACAACATTATGCATTGACAATAAGGCCTATTTTTTCTAGAATCTTGCGTCCTTTAATTAGGCTTGTGTCAGTTGTAATACTGCAACTTTCACAAAAACTGTACAGTTTAATTTCGATCGAGTTAATACTATGAAACGTACTTTTCAACCTAGCGTTTTAAAACGCAAGCGCAACCACGGTTTCCGTGCTCGCTCGGCAACTAAGGGCGGTCGTGCCGTTCTTGCTCGTCGTCGCGCAAAAGGCCGTGCTAAGTTAAGCGCGTAATAATTGACCCATGGTTAATTATTCTTATTCTCGGGAGTTAAGACTCTTAACTCCCGCGAATTTCTCAAATGTCTTCAAAAATCCGTTAAGAGCGGGTTCCCCCCAACTGACCATTTTAGCTTGTACCAACGAATTCGATCATCCACGATTGGGTTTAGCCGTACCAAAAAAACAAGTTAAGCTCGCGGTCGACCGCAACAAGATTAAGCGTTTATTACGCGAAAACTTTCGTTTAAATCAACATGATATTTTGCCATTAGACTATGTCATTATCGCGAAAGGCGGCATTGGGAAATTAGACAACAACGAATTAAATAAACTAACTAACAAGTTATGGAAAAAAATCGCACGCCGCTACAAAGAGCAGCAACAGCGATAATTCGTGGCTACCAGTTATTTATAAGTCCACTACTAGGTCCTCGCTGTCGCTTTACCCCAACCTGCTCTCAATATGGTATTGAAGCAATAAATCGTCACGGATTTTTAAAAGGTGCTTGGTTAACAAGCAAACGTCTATTAAGATGTCACCCTTTTAATGATGGTGGCAGCGACCCTGTACCACCGAAACATCATTCACCTAACCAGAGAAGAAATTAAAATCTTATGGAATCACAACGTAATATATTGATTGTGGGGCTGTTATTTATTTCTTTCTTGCTATACATGGAATGGCAAGATGCAAATAAACCACCACAACCTGTAACACAACCAACAGCTGTAGCTAATGATGCGGCCACTACTAACAATTTAGTGCCTACTAGCACCGCCGTTGCGAGCCAAGCAGATTTAAATCCTCAAGCCGATCGCCAAATCATCACCATCACGTCTGATTTATTAAAACTATCTATCGATACGTTAGGCGGTGACATCGTTGAATCGAAACTACTTGAGTATCCGGTTGAGATGAATGGTGCAGAAGATTTAAATCTTCTAGAAAAATTACCGAACTACACCTACGTTGCTAAGAGTGGCTTAATTGGCGCCAATGGCCCAGACGATGCGACTCAAGAATCACGTCCTCTATACAGCTCAGCTAAGCAAAGCTATGTGTTAGATGCTGGTCAAGACAGCATCGACGTAGTACTTAGCTACACCGACGCTCAAGGCATCGAATTCGAAAAAGTATTCACGGTAAAGCGCGATGCTTATAATGTCGATGTTAGCTACCGCGTTAAAAATACCTCAAGTCAAAACATCCTAGTTCAACTTTGGGGTCAATTAACGCAAAGCGTAGTTAAGCCAACTGAAGAAAGCAGTTTCTTTATGCAGTTATACCGCGGCGCTGCTTTCTCAACTGAGCAAGACAAATACGAAAAATACGACTTTAGCGACATGGACGATGCCAACCTAAAACAAATCACTCAAGGTGGTTGGGTTGCGATGATTCAGCATTACTTTGTGACGGCTTGGGTACCAGCTAGCGATCAAGAAAACCGCTTATATACCAGCCTAACAGGTGACAAAGAGCTAGGTTCTATCGGCTTTATGGGACAGCCAACTACGATTGCGCCAAACACTACGCAAGAGTTTAAAGCGACGCTATACACAGGCCCTAAATTACAAGATCGCCTAGAAGCTGTTTCTCCGACCTTATACCTAACTGTTGATTACGGTTTCCTATGGTGGTTGGCATCGCCGCTCCACGCATTACTAACACTCTTCTACACTGCAGTTGGTAACTGGGGAGTTGCTATTGTTATGCTAACTCTAGCTGTACGTGGTTCAATGTATTGGTTAACCAAAAAACAATACACATCAATGGCGAAAATGCGTCAATTAGCACCTAAAATGGCAGCATTAAAAGAGCGCTACGGTGATGACCGTCAGAAGATGGGTCAGGCAACCATGGAACTTTACCGCAAAGAAAAAGTAAATCCATTAGGCGGATGTTTACCATTACTACTACAAATGCCTATTTTCCTAGGTTTATTCTGGATGCTTCAAGAGTCGGTAGAGCTACGTCACGCGCCATTTATGTTCTGGATTACTGATTTATCAGTTAAAGATCCTTATTACGTACTGCCTATCTTAATGGGTGCAAGCATGTGGTACATGAGTAAGTTGCAACCGTCTATGTCTGCCGACCCTATGCAGCAGAAGATGATGCAAATCATGCCAATTATCTTTACTGTATTCTTCTTATGGTTCCCATCTGGTCTAGTACTTTACTGGGTAGTAAGTAACATAGTGACACTACTACAACAAACTTACATCTATCGCCAAATCGATAACGAAGAAGCGAAAGCTGGTAAGAAGTAAGTTAAGCGTATTGCCGCTCCTTATCATCCTTGATATTGCGGCATACCGCTCATCCTGAGCATAAAAGCGGCGTTAAGCCGCTTTTTTTATGTCTATATTCCGCCAAGCTTATGCTAAAATCCCGCCCAATATTTATTCACCAACCAAAGAATATTCCATGAGCTTTGACACAGATACCATAGTTGCCCAAGCCACGCCCCCCGGTCGTGGTGGTGTAGGCATAGTACGCGTTTCAGGCCCGCTGGCTCAGCGCGTCGCCCAAGAATTATTAGGCAAGGTACCAACACCGCGTATGGCAGACTATTGCTCGTTTTTAAATGCCGATGGCAGCGAGTTAGATCAAGGCATCGCCCTATTCTTTAATAACCCAAATTCGTTCACTGGTGAAGACGTACTAGAACTGCAAGGCCATGGCGGCCCTGTCATTGTCGATATGCTAATAAAACGCGTATTAACTATCGACGGCGTACGCACTGCTCGTCCAGGTGAGTTCTCAGAACGCGCTTTTATGAACGATAAAATGGATTTAGCCCAAGCCGAAGCCATTGCCGATCTAATCGATGCTACTTCTGAGCAAGCCGCTAAATCCGCTGTTCAGTCGATGAAAGGTGATTTTTCAAATCACATTAACGAACTCGTAGAAGCGCTCATTCGCCTGCGTATATACGTAGAAGCCGCCATCGATTTTCCAGAAGAAGAAATTGATTTCTTATCTGACGGCAAGGTATTAGGCGATTTAAATGCCATCATCGAACATCTAGATACCGTACGTCGTCAAGCGCGCCAAGGCAGTTTATTACGCGAAGGGATGCGTGTAGTTATCGCTGGCCGCCCTAACGCAGGTAAATCATCACTGCTTAACGCTCTATCTGGCCAAGAACTGGCTATTGTTACCGATATTGCCGGTACTACGCGTGACGTACTGCGTGAGCATATTCATATCGATGGTATGCCACTACACATTATCGATACTGCCGGTTTACGTGAAAGCCCAGATAAAATCGAGCAAATTGGTATCGAGCGCGCATGGGAAGAAATCAACCAAGCCGACCGCGTATTATTTATGGTGGATAGCACCGAAACTAATCACAGCGATCCTCACAAAATTTGGCCAGAATTTATGGCTAAATTACCGAGTGATACTGGTGTATCAGTGGTGAGAAATAAAGCCGATCTCAGCGGCGACACCGCAGGTGAAAGCAATAACAACGACTACCCTATTTTCAACATCTCAGCCAAAACAGGCGCAGGTGTCGATTTACTGAAAAACCACCTTAAAGACTGCATGGGTTATCAAAGTGTTGGCGAAGGTAGCTTTATGGCGCGTGCACGCCACATAGAAGCCCTAGAACGCGCTAAAGAACATATAGACATAGGTAAAGACCAACTCGTTGGTTTTAACGCAGGTGAGCTATTAGCGGAAGAACTGCGCTTAGCACAGCAATACTTAAGCGAAATCACCGGTGAGTTTACCAGTGATGATTTACTAAGCCGTATCTTTACCTCGTTTTGTATCGGTAAATAGCCTAACCAAACTGCACTTCTAAATTAGTTACACCAAGCTTTTTAAGAAAGGCACCTAAAGTGTCTAAACGCCATGTTCGCAGTTCATCACTGCGGCCATGGCGGACAATGTAGGCGAGTTTTTTATCGGGATTGATACCCACCAGAGAGAATTTTAGTGGTGAATTTTCATTTTCTTGAGCAATAAACTTTGTGATAGACTGAGTTTCTACCAACCGCGCAAATTCCCCTTCTTTAACTCGATAAAAAATAACACTCATACATTTTCACGTTTTGTAATCGACATTTTGTCATAATGTCGAATTTGCTAGTCATGTACAAGTGTTTCTCTGTGCTTATTGACGATTAAAGTGCTTTAAAACGAATAGCTACACCACCACTGGTTGCTAATTTCAGTTTGAGCTTATCCTTACTAGTCACCTTTTTATTCTCGATCACCATTTCATAAGGCTTATTTACCCAATCGGCATCCTTACCGTCACGGTAGATCTGTGCTTGATAAGTTTTACCAGCAGCCAAGAAATCAAGATTAACCTCGATATCACGGGCATTTTCATCGGTAACAGCACCTAGATACCAGTCATCGCTATCGCGCTGCTGACGGGCAGTTACTACAAAGTCCCCTACCTCCCCATCAAGAGCGATACTGCGTTGCCAGTCAGCGGGAACATCTTTGATAAACTGCAGCGCGTCAGGACGTTTTTCATAGTTACGTGGTAAATCCGCCGCCATTTGAATTGGGCTATAAATCACCACATAAAGTGCTAACTGCTTAGCTAGCGTCGTTTGTGGACGGTTAACCGTTGCATCACCGATACCGTTAAAGCCTAAATCGAAAATGCCCGGTGTAAAATCCATAGGGCCAGACAACATGCGTGTAAATACTAGATTAGCGATATGCTCTGGTGGATTTGGCGGCGTGCCCCACGCGTTAAACTCTTGACCACGCGCGCCTTCACGAGCGATCCAGTTCGGATAAGTACGGCGCAGGCCAGTATCTTTCACTGGTTCATGAGTATTAATACTAATACCGCGCTTAGCCGCCTGTTTTACCGAATGCAGATATTCATTCACCATAAACTGACCATCATGCCATTCGTGACGAACCTTACCGTTTTCATCGATGCGTTTGATTTGGCCGCCATCGGCTACATAACCAGTTTTTACCTGAGTAACGCCGTGTTTTTTGTATAAATCAAATGCCTTGTCCATTTGATTACGATAGTTAGTTACGCTGCCAGATGTTTCGTGATGACCAATTAAACGCACACCTTTACTCTTGCCGTATTTAGCCACTTCATCAATATCAAAATCATCGTATGATTTCGCGAAATTAAAGACATCGCCGTTTTCATACCAGCTGCCATCCCAACCGATATTCCAGCCTTCAACTAATACACCATCGAAACCGTGTTTGGCGGCAAAGTCCATGTAACGCTTTGTCTCTGACGTTGTCGCACCGTGCTTTTCACCTGAGCCCCAAGTATTTTCACCAAGGTGCATCCCCCACCAAATGCCAACGTATTTACCCGGCTCAACCCAACTTACATCGCCAAGTTTATTTGGCTCATTAAGGTTTAGTATCAAGTTAGAGTTAACCAAATCAACTGCCTTACGACCAATTTGCACGGTACGCCACGGCGTTGTGAATCCAGCTTTTTTTTTAACAAGAATACCGTCTGACCACGGCGTTAAGTCTGCTTTAAAAGTCCCTGGACGACGTTGATTCAATGTCATGCCAGCATAATCAGTAAGCGCCGCTTCATGAATACTTAAATGCACACCTTGATCGGTTTTTAGGGTAAATGGCGTATGAACATGCGCCGCTTTAAAGGCTGGCGTATTTTCATAAACATATTCATAGCGATTCCAACCACGCGCAGGGATCCACCACGACTGTGCTTTATCCGCATTAGCTACGCTAAATTCAGTGAGTTCATTAGTAATATCAACGCGCCCTTTCATACCAGCTTGTTTCGGCACTTCATAGCGAAAACCAATGCCGTCATCGTATACTTTGAACGTCACATCAAAATGCTGCTTCTTGTGTTTAAAAGTAACCGTTAACTGCTGATGATTATCGCGAATATCTTTGGCTTCCCCCCAAGGTTGTTGCCAAGTCGTATCGCTACTGCTGCGCTTACTATCGCTAATTTTGAAACCGTCGCTAAATTCCCCTTGTTTCTTAAATACCAAGCCCAAACGGGAATTATTGATTACAGATTTACCATCGAGTGACACCTGATAAGTGGGAAATTTACTGTCGTCAGATACGGTAACAACGATAGAGCCATCGGGTGATTTTACTTTGACAGACTCGGCAAATACGGGAAATGACACCGCGGTAATGAGTGCGGCATACAGTGGATTTAAAACGCGCATAGCAAACCTTTGTAGTTATTATTTTTTGAACAAAAATAGTAACTTGCTCCCTAAACTTCACTCAATTGGCTGCATACGTATTCAAAAAAATAAAAATAAATAACCCTTTTTTAAACCCTCGTCGTTTATAGCAATAACCAATACATTCACTTTGTTAATTATCGAGGTAATTATGACTTCATCAAATACTATAAAAACCAGCATCGCTTTCGCACTGATGCTAACGCTTATTGGCTGTAGCGGGCCTCTCTCTCCATCAAAAAAGGATCAATCAAAAGAAGCCCAATCAACAGAGGCTCAAGAAGCGAAGAAACAACAAGAGATAGCTAAACAACAAACACAGAAACCACAGCGAGCCGAGGTAGCGGTAGATTATCACTATCTCACTAGCCAGCCAGTTACTACCAAACAATTCGCACGCCACAAAATGGCTCAACCAATGATAATGCCGATGCCACATCCGCAGCCTGTAAATACCGAAAAGTATCAAGAGTTTGACGAAAATGGTGTAAAACAAGTGAGTGCATCACCGCTATCAACGTTTTCAATTGACGTGGATACAGGAAGCTACTCGAATATGCGCCGTTTTATCAATCGCGGTCAACTACCACCAAAAGATGCAGTGCGCGTTGAAGAAATGCTTAACTATTTCAATTATCACCAAACCACGCCGCAAAATACTAGCCAACCTTTTAGTGTGAATACCGAACTAATGACATCACCGTGGAACCGCGATCGTAAGTTATTAAAAATCGGCCTCAAAGGCTATGAAGTGCCTAAAACAGAGCTTGGAAATGCTAATTTAGTATTTCTATTAGATGTATCAGGCTCAATGAACTCACCGCAAAAACTACCGCTGTTAAAAAGCTCGTTAAAAATACTCACCAAACAGCTCGATAGTGATGATCGTGTATCCATTGTGGTTTATGCCGGTGCAGCAGGCATGGTACTAAAACCAACGCCAGGTAATGAATATGCCACAATTAGCAATGCCCTCGAACAACTCAATGCTGGTGGTTCAACCAACGGCGGCCAAGGTATAGAGCTGGCATATAACTTAGTCAGTGAAAACTTTATTAAAGATGGCATCAATCGCGTGATTTTAGCTACTGATGGCGACTTTAACGTCGGTTTAAGCGATACCAATGCCCTTAAAGAACTGATCAAGAAAAAACGCGAACAAGGCATTACGTTAACAACGCTCGGTTTTGGACAAGGCAATTACAACGATCACCTGATGGAGCAAATTGCCGACGTTGGCAATGGTAATTACGCCTATATCGACAACATTAACGAAGCCCGTAAGGTTCTTGTCGACGAATTATCATCAACCCTCAGCACCATTGCGCATGACGTAAAAATTCAAGTAGAGTTTAACCCACAATTAGTCAGCGAATATCGCCTCATCGGTTATGAGAATCGCGCGTTGGCCAACGAAGATTTTAATAACGATAAAGTCGATGCCGGCGAAATTGGTGCAGGGCATCAAATGACAGCGCTTTACGAATTAACCATGCACAATGCAAAGCAACAATCAGTTGATGATTTAAAGTATCGAGCGACAAATACGACGCCAAGCAACAGTAATGAAATAGCCAATGTAAAACTGCGCTACAAATTGCCTAACCAAAAAAATAGCAAGCTTATCGAGCAAGTTGTTGATAAATCGCAGCTGAGTAAACAACCTAGCGTCGATCTCAAATTTGCCACTACAGTTACCGCATTTGGTCAATTGTTAAGAGGTGGAAAATATCTGCAAGATTACTCGATTGACGATATGATAAACCTTGCTTTAGCCAATAAAGGCAGTGACGAATTTGGCTATCGCAGCGAATTTATTCAATTGATGCGCACGGTAAAAACACTGAAATCAACGTCAACTTTGACTAAGGAACTGTCATCAAACGTTCAGACCATCAACTAATGATCGATTTTAAGGCGGGCGATTTAATGGCGTTCAACTTGCTGTATGCCCGCCATAAAGGTCCAAGTTATCGCTATTTACTCAGGCAGTGTAGCGATAAGACAATAGCTGATGATCTGATGCAGGAATTATGGGGTAAGTTAATTAAAGCCAAGGAAAGCTACCAACCAAGCGCCAAGTTTACTACTTGGCTTTACACAATCGCCCACAACGTTTTAATAGATCATCATCGCCAGCAGAATCGACATAATCAGAACATCGACGACGAGCATGATTCTGAAAAAACTAGCGGCAACGGCCACCTAACTCCTGAGCAGCAGGTTGTTACAGGACAACAGCGACAATCGATAGATCATTGCCTGCAAAAATTACCTGCGCCGCAGCTGGAAACTTTCTTACTTAAACAAGAAACCGATCTCAATCTAGAACAAATTTCACAGGTAATTGAATGTTCAATGGAAGCAGCGAAAAGTCGCTTGCGATACGCCTATCAATCGCTGCGTAAGTGCCTATCACTCGTCAACGCCGTGGCAGGAGAATAAGATGACCGATCACGACATAGACCAACAATATAAACAGCAAGCGACAGAAATGCCGCCAATTAGCGTTGATAATAAAATTACACAAATGGCGCAGCAAAGCGTGCGCAAAAAACCAATAAGCGCTTTCAAACGTTACGCACCGTTATCCTTGGTTGCCAGTATTGCGCTAGTCAGTATTTTAGTGCTCTATTTTCCGCAAACTTACCAACAACCGCCAATTATCCAAGAGCCCTCAGCACCAACGGCTATTACAGCTTCTTCTAACGAAAATGCTGCAGACGAGAACATGATAATTCATGAAATAAAAGCATCACAGCCCGAAGTTTTAATACCACCTCCTATGGAAAAAAAGCAGTTTCATAGCGTTAGGTCGACGCAAAAAGCTCGACTTAGCAAACGTGAAATGGCTAAAATGGAATTTATCGCTAAGCAACAAGCCCATGATATTGCAGAAATTAGAAACTTGTTAAAGCAAAAAGAGTTAAATGCAGCGATGCAAGCTGCCAAAAATTTTGAAAAACGCTTTGGCAAAGACGCATTACCAAAAGAACTACACTATTTAATCGCTAAACCAGATAAATAAATGAATTAGCATTCACTTATTTTAATGTTGTAGGTAAGCTAGTACAAAAATAACAAATACAACAAGTTATGGCTTATAGACCAACAGCAAAAACCCGAGCCCACATGGCGAAACAACGTGCGAAGCTACTTGAAGCTGCCAAAACGATCGTTTCAGAAGAAGGTTTTAGTGGTTTGACGATTAAAAAAGTCGCCACGGTATCAGGACTGGCGGTAGGATCGGTTTATAAACACTACACCAGTAAAGATCACTTACTAGAACAAGTTTATTGTGAACTGACCGAACGCGATCTCGTATTGGATCACGCACAAATATACACATCAAAAGATCCTAAAACACAATTAACCACAGCCCTCGAGCAACTTTTTTCTCGGGCATTAATGGCAGACAAACTCTCTTATGCCCTGTTCGCAGAACCCCTGTCAGAGCGGATTGAACAACATAGGTTGCGGTTTAAAGATCAATTTAAGCAAGTATTTCACAACATAATTCAACAAGGCATAACACAAGAGATCTTTCTCGAACAAGATCCTGCAATTGTCGCAAGCGCAATCATGGGAACGCTCAATGAAGCCACATTGATCCCGTTGCGTTGGCAACATCAACAAATGCCTACATTTGAGCGCATTAAGCTCATTTCGCAATGTCAGCAGTTTTGTTTACGCTCTATTACCTATGCAGGTGATGAGTCGAGTTTTTTTAAATAGGAAACACTATGAAACCAATTCATTTTATTGTCGGTACTATGCTGGGCTCCAGCGAATACGTTGCCGATCATCTAGCAACCTTAGTTCCAGATGGCGTTGAAGTTAACCAACATTTAGCGACGGATCTCAATGATTTCGATCTCAAAGTTCCCCAAACATGGATCATCTGTACCTCAACTCACGGCGCTGGTGATTTCCCTGACAATATTCAAAACTTTATCGATCAACTAGCCATTCAAACTGACTTAAAACACATAGATTACGCGGTATGTGCGCTAGGTGACACTAACTACGACACCTTCTGCCAAGCGGGAAATACCGTAGATCAAATGATGCGAGATCGCGGTGCAATAGCGCTGGTGGATCCATTAAATATCGACGTAAGCACCGGTGAAATCCCTGAAGATCTCGCAGAAACTTGGTTTGTTCAGTGGAAAGACAAGCTAGAGGGCTAGATTTAATGTGCTCAAACGCCAAGATCACAATAAAAACAGCGCTTACGATCGCCATAAAACGGATCTCAATTACCCATTGAGATCCGTTTTTTTATTGGTTTGCTAAAAATAGTTTATTCAAGATCACACTTTTTATTAGATCTAACCTGTGAATAACTACCTTATATCCCCTAATTAAAAAAAACTTATTCGTTAATAACTTTATTTCCAAACCTCTCTGTGGATAACTGGCGCTTTTATTCACACTTTGATCCCAAGATAGATCGCGATCATTTAACACTTTATGATCGCCATTATGATCTTGATCATCAGGATCTTAGATCACTTACGCACAGATCTAGGCGATCGTTAATAACAAGAATTAATAAAGATCTTTAAATAATTCTATTTATATTATGTGTTGGATCTCGCCAAAATGATCGTTTTAGATCAGATAAAAAATTGGTAGAATATTCGCCCTTTTGAAACACGTGGTATGAGAAATGTTATTTAACAAACAGTTTGACGTAATTGTCGTTGGTGGTGGTCATGCAGGCACTGAAGCGGCACTAGCAGCGGCTCGTATGGGGCAACAAACCCTCTTGTTAACACATAACATCGATACCCTAGGCCAAATGTCTTGTAACCCAGCCATTGGTGGTATTGGTAAAGGCCATTTAGTTAAAGAGATCGACGCCCTTGGTGGTTACATGGCACAAGCTACCGATCTTGCCGGTATCCAATTTCGTACTTTAAATTCAAGTAAAGGCCCAGCAGTTCGCGCAACTCGTGCTCAAACAGACCGCGCGTTATACAAAGCGGCTGTGCGTGCTAAGTTAGAAAACCAACCTAACCTCACCATCTTCCAACAATCTTGTGATGATCTAATCGTTGAAAACGATCAAGTTTGTGGTGTTATTACCCAAATGGGCATTAAGTTTACCGCTAAAGCAGTGGTATTAACCGTCGGTACTTTCCTTGGTGGCACTATTCACATTGGTTTAGAAAATCATACGGGAGGTCGTGCTGGTGATCCTGCATCTATTAAATTAGCCCATCGTTTACGCGAATTACCATTGCGTGTTGATCGTTTAAAAACTGGAACACCACCGCGTATCGATGCGCGAACTATCGACTTTTCAAAACTTGAAGCACAGCCTGGTGATAATCCGTTACCTACTTTCTCTTTTATTGGTAGTAAAGAAGATCACCCTGAGCAAATTCCGTGTTACATCACTCACACCAACGAACAAACTCACGACATTATTCGTAATGGTCTTGATCGCAGCCCGATGTTTACCGGTGTTATTGAAGGAACTGGCCCGCGCTACTGCCCTTCTATTGAAGATAAAATTACCCGTTTTGCCGACAAAACTTCACACCAAATTTTCGTTGAGCCAGAAGGTTTAACGACTAACGAAGTTTACCCAAATGGTATTTCCACCAGCTTGCCGTTTGATGTCCAAGTAAAACTGGTTAATTCGATGAAGGGTTTTGAAAATGCATTTATCACTCGCCCTGGTTATGCCATCGAATACGATTACTTCGATCCTCGCGATCTAAAACCGAGTTTAGAAAACAAATTTATCAACGGCTTATTCTTTGCTGGTCAAATTAACGGTACAACTGGCTATGAAGAAGCGGGTGCCCAAGGTTTGATCGCTGGTTTAAATGCGGCACGCCAAGCGCAAGATCTCGATGTGTGGTCACCACAACGCAACCAAGCTTACATGGGCGTATTAATTGATGATTTATCAACGCTAGGTACTAAAGAACCGTACCGTATGTTTACCAGTCGTGCCGAATATCGCTTGTTATTGCGTGAAGATAACGCCGATATTCGCTTAACTGAACAAGGTCGTGAGTTAGGCTTAGTTGACGATCATCGCTGGAAGTTATTTAACGAAAAGATCGAAAGCGTTGAGCAAGAAAAACAACGTTTGGCATCACATTGGGTACAAGCGAAAAGCGAACAAAGTGCCGAGCTTAATCAGATGTTGAAAACACCATTAAGCCGCGAAGCTAGTTTAAAAGATTTATTAACTCGTCCTGAAGTTACCTATGATGAGCTAATGAAAATTGACGGTTTTGGTCCTGGCTTAGAGAAAGAAGACGCCGCTTACCAAGTGCAGACTCAAATCAAGTACGCTGGCTACATTGCTCGTCAAATGGATGAGGTTGAAAAGCAACAACGCAATGAAAATACCTTGCTACCAATCGATTTAGATTACAGCCAAGTATCTGGTTTATCTAATGAAGTTGTCGCAAAACTTACCGAAGCACGCCCTGCTACACTCGGTATGGCAAGTCGCATTTCTGGCATTACGCCAGCGGCAATTTCGCTGTTGTTGGTGTACATGAAAAAGAAAGGCTTACTGAAAAAAGCTGGCTAAACGCTAGCTCTTATAGTTTGCAAAAAAGAAAGGGTGCTTCAAGCACCCTTTTTGATCTCGTAACTTATATTTTCCGAAAATCACTTTATTTAACCGTTCGTCATTTTTTACCCCACACTATCATTTCACTCATTAAGATAGCAGCATCAAAAAAGGAGCTATCACGATGATTGAATACCTCAACGCAATCGAATTACTTAACTACGGCTTATCAGCAAGTCAGTGGCAAGGATTAATTAAATTGACGGTTATTGGTATCAGCGGTTCGTTATTGCTCAACTCTTTAAAATCCAATAATGATGAAAGGACTGTGTTATGAGTAACTCTTCACCTATGGCTCTTGTGAATATATTCGTTGAGCCAAAATCTGTTTTCGACAATCTAAAAGCCAATAAAAAATGGGCTATTGCGGGCATGCTGCTAATTATCGGCATTACAGCCGTTAGCTCAGTGATGTTCTTTGGCGGTATGTCTAGCTCATGGATCGTTGAGCAACAATTGATGGCGGCTGGCGATATGTCACCAGCTGAGCGCGAAGCTGCACGAGAAGCCATGACAATGATGGCCGATTACGTGGGAATTATGGCTGCTGTTTCTGCGGCTATTTTCGTACCAGTCGTCAGCTTACTATTCGCAACTTACTACTTAATTATCGGTAAAACAGCGGGTGGTGCCGAGCCTGAATTATCTTTTGGTGATTGGTTCACGTTCACTATTTGGACGCAAATGCCGTCTATCATTAACACACTTGGTTTTATGGCATTGTTTTTAAGTGCGGCTACTGCAGATTTACCCCTATCGATGGCTAATTATGCTTCTTTAAACCAACTTGTGTTTAATTATGGTCCTACAGATTCGTTATATGCTTGGGCTGAATCTCTAAATCTATTCGCTATTTGGTCAGTGATTCTTGCGGCTGTTGGTTTTAATCGTTGCTTAAAAACGTCGATGGTTAAATCTGCATTGTTCGCTGTTTTACCATTGATCGTTATTTTCGGTGCTTGGTTTATTATCGCCGCTTAACTGCAATTTGAGTCACAGGATCAGACCATGAAAAAGCTCTTAATATTCATCGCTATAATCGCTGGGGTAGGTGCCTTAGTCTTTTGGAAAAAAAATAGCGACAACCATCAAGTTCTCTCGGTAAGTAGCGAAAAAATTGCTAGTGAAGTGCTATCAGACAGCATTTTAGCTTCGGGTAATTTGATTTTTAACACCCAAATTCAAATTCGCTCAGAAGTCACAGGGATAGTGACTGAAGTTCTAGTAGAAGAGGGGGAATATGTAGAGCAAGGTCAGATCCTGATGCAACTTGATCAAACGGCGTTTTCAGCAGATGTTGCTAACAATCAAGCCGCGGTTAATGCGCAGAAAATCGAAATTGAGTTCGTTACAGAACAGTACAACGAAATGAAGCGTCAATTCGCCGTTAAATCTAAGCTGTTTAAACAAAAGTTGATTGGCGTTGATGATTTAGAGCAGTTTCGCAGTCAGCTAAACGTTGCCCGCATTAAGGTAAAAGCGGCGCAAGAGCGTCTTAATCAAAACAAAGCATCGTTAGCTTTTGCCAAAGATCGCCTGAGCAAAACCACTTTTAGAGCATCGATGCCGGGGCTTATTGCTGCAGTTGATGTTAAACCGGGTGAAACTGTTATCGCAGGTACCACTAACATCGTTGGTTCGGCACTAATGACCTTGGCTGATCCCAAAACCATCTTGGCTGAGTTACGAGTCGATGAAGCCGATATTGCTAGCGTTAAACCGGGAATGGCGGTGGAAGTTTTCGCTGCGGCAAATCCAAAACAGGCGCTAAAAGGTGATGTGACTAGTATCGGCACATCGGCACGCGCCGATCGCCAAGGTTTAGGCCTATATTTCCGCGTTAAAGTACTCCTTAAAGACAGCCAGCAACTTTATCCAGGTATGAGCTGTCGTGCTGAAATCATTACTGCACAGGCTGAAGAATCATTAAGTGCGCCTATTTCTGCAATTTTGAAAGAGGGTGATAAACACTATGTTTGGGTGATTGAAAATGGACTTGCTAAGCAACAGTGGGTTGAAGTTGGTATGGCCACAGATACGCGTCAGCAAATTGTCAGTGGCTTATCAAAGGAGCAAGTGGTTGTTACCGGCCCTAGTCGCATTGTTCGCGATATTAAAGAGGGCAGTGAGCTTAGTCTGAAAAAGGATAGTTAATGATGAATAGCCAGCAAAACGAAGCCGTTATAGCCATAAAAGGGGTTAGCAAAAGCTATCACATGGCGGATGAAGCGTTTTACGCACTGCGGGATGTCGATTTATCTATTTATAAAAATGAATACGTTGCAATTACAGGCCCATCCGGCTCTGGAAAATCGACGTTAATGAACATTTTAGGTTGTTTAGATAACCCTAGTGCTGGTGAATATTGGCTCGATCATCAAAATGTTGCCAGCCAAAGTGAAGCCGAGCTTGCGGAAATTCGAAATTATGGCGTTGGCTTTATCTTTCAAAGCTTCAACTTGTTGCCGCGTGCTAGCGTGTTACAAAACGTGATGCAGCCGCTAATTTATCGCATGATGCCAAATAGTGAACGCAAACAACTAGCATTAGACGCCCTAAAACGCGTTGGATTAGCAGATAAGCTCAAAAACTTGCCCAATCAGCTCTCAGGTGGGCAACGTCAACGGGTAGCTATTGCGCGCGCCCTAGTCACTAATCCGGCGATTATTCTCGGTGATGAACCTACGGGGAATCTCGATAGTAAAACCACGCGTGACATTATGGACTTATTCGATGAACTTCACGATCAAGGCCACACCATTATCTTGGTAACCCATGAAGCGGATATTGCTGATCATTGTCGCCGTGTTATTCGTCTCGTTGACGGTCAAATTGAAAGTGATGTGTTAAATCACAAGGAAGCGAGTCATGGCTAGATTTTTTCACGCCTTCTACGAAGGCTCTAAAGCAGCAATGCAAGCGATTACCGCACATGGAATGCGCAGTGCCTTAACCACTCTGGGGATTATTATTGGCGTCGGCGCGGTAATCACAGTGGTGGCCATCATGGAGAGTTTAAGTGCCAATATTACCGATCAGCTCGATGATTTAGGCAGTGATATGGTGACACTACGCGCTTACACCAATCCAGAGCAAGAGATGTTAGGTGTTAGTAATAAAATCAGCTACGACGATTTCTTGTTGTTAAAGGGCAAAGTTAAAAACGTCGAGGACATGACTGCGGTAATGCGCGCCTTTAGTTTAGGCTCTAGCGTGCAATACGGTCGCAATAACACCCAAACTCAAATTATAGGTACTGACAGTAGCTATCAGGCGGTCATTCACGTTTATCCTGAATTGGGACGTTTCTTATCTGAAAGTGATGATTTACGTCGTCGCCGCGTTGCCTTTATTGGTGCATCAGTAGCTAAAAAACTCAATATGCCGGAAGATCCTATTGGTGAGTTCATTAATCTTAGCGGCGATTGGTTTCGGGTGATTGGTCTTGCGGAAAAGCGCGGGAGCTTGTTTGGCTTTGATCAAGACAACTACATTATCGCGCCTTTCAGTACAGTTCGTTCCCTTAATGGCTCTCAGGCAACGGACAACATAGATATTATGTTTAGGCCTGCTGCTGGTGCAGATTTTAAGGCGATCAAAGAAAATATTCGTCAGGTATTGCGTCAAAAACACAAACTAAGCGGCGATGATTTAGATCACTTTGAGTTTGTCACTGCCGAGAAAACTAAAAAACAATTTGAAAGTATTACCACATCAGTCACCTTAGTGGCAGGTGGCGTCGTTGGTATTAGTTTGTTAGTTGGCGGTATTGGCATTATGAATATTATGTTGGTATCGGTGACCGAACGTACTAAGGAAATCGGTATTGCCAAAGCACTAGGCGCTAGTCCGCAGTTTATCTTGTTCCAGTTCTTGGTCGAGGCCTTGCTGTTATCACTATTAGGTGGCCTGATCGGATTAATTCTCGGTTATGGTTTAGCGTCCATGGTAGCGCTATTTATGCCGGGTTCTAATGGCGTGATGGTGCCATTGTGGGCAATCGGACTTTCATTTGGCTTTACCACCTTAATCGGGGTAGTCTTTGGTCTTGCCCCGGCAATCAAAGCTGCAAAATTAAATCCAGTTGATGCATTAAGATATGAATAAACAAGCATTTTATGATTGGTGGCGCGAATATCGCGCTATCGCGTTCTCCTCTACTAAGAGTTACAAAATAGTTACCGTTGTAGGCTTAACCCTTAACTTATTCATGTCTGTATCCATTTTGCAGGCGATGATTACGCACAACGGTCAGTATAGCGCTATCGTATTGCGTGCCGTGGTTGATGGCTTGTGGTTCTTTTTGATTACGCATTTTTTCATTCGTAGTTACTTAAAAATAAAAATCACTCACTCTGCTTTATCAGGGGCTAAAGTGTGGCGTTTCTTAGCCTTTTTAATTCCTGTTTCTGTTATTCATATTGCTGGTGCAGTGGGCGTTGGTCAGTTTGAATATTTCGCCTTTACTGATGTGAATTCTCTTAAATTGTTTAACGATCAAGGGGAAACCGAGTTTGATATACAAAAACTTCCTTTTATCGCATTACTCATATTTAACACCTACATCGTGTTTTTAGCGTGGGCTATTGTCTATACGTTTTGGCATCAACAAATCAATCGTCGTAAGGTGCAAAAAGAAATGCATCAGGCGCAAATTCAACAGCTAACTAATCAGTTAAATCCTCATTTTTTATTTAACGCCTTTAACAGTATTCGCGCGCTTATCTATGAAGATAAAGACAAAGCCGCAGATACTGTGACTCAGTTATCTGAATTGTTTCGAACTCATCTTCAAGCACATCTCAAAGCAAAATCGACCCTCGAAGATGAGTGGAATGTGTGTTCTCGTTACCTCGCTATCGAAGGTATTCGTTTGGAAGAACGCTTGCAGTTAGGCGTAACGCTGGACGATGAACTATTAGGACAACAAATTCCGACATTAACCCTCTTAACACTGATTGAAAACGCTATTAAACATGGCATTTCCCCAAACAGTGAGCCGGGAAAAATTATGGTGAGTGCCAATAAGATTAGCGATAAAAAATGGCACTTGTCGGTGGGCAATACTATCGATAAACCATCGCAGGCGGACGGTACCAATACTGGCATGAAAAACGTAAAGCAGCGCCTGTCATTAATGTTTGGTAAAAAATATCAATGGGTGCAAACTAAGACCGATAGTTTTTTCGAAGTGAAAATGGAGCTGCCACTTGCTTAAAGTTTTAATTGTAGATGATGAGCGCTTAGCGCGAGTCGAACTCAATCGCTTATTAACTCAAATAGATGACGTTGAAGTGGTAGCTCAGGCTAAAAATGCCGCCGAAGCTTTGTCTATTCTCAAGCAGCAAACTATCGACTTGGTATTTCTCGATATTCAAATGCCGGAAGTGACGGGGCTGGAATTGGCGCAGCAAATTGATGCCAACATCAAATTCGTCTTTTGCACCGCCTTTAATGAGCACGCGGTGGATGCATTCTCTCTTAACGCCACCGATTACATTGTAAAACCTGTTAATGCAGAGCGCTTGGCTAAAACCATTGCTAGAGTGAAAGAAACCGTTGCAATAAAAGCGCCTGAGGTCGTTGAGTATTTACCTGATAATCACGGTTTGTTATTGAAAATAGGCGAGAGCAATCAAATCGTTCGCCTCGAAGAAATCGAACGTTTTGAATCTGTTGGTAATCATGTTGCTGTCTATACCACTCAAGGAAAATCCTATATTCACTCGTCGTTAAACAAGGTAGAAAAACGCCTTAACCCAGCGCAATTCTTTAAAACTAGCCGAAGTGAAATTGTCCGTATCGACAGTATTTTACGCTTGGAAGAGGGGATGTCTTCTGGTAGTTTAGTGGCAATTATGAAATCAAATCAACAAGTTGATGTCAGTCGTCGCCAAGTACAATCACTCAAGCAACTGTTTAATGTGTTTTAAAAAGGAAAGGCGCTTAACGCCTTTCCCAATGATGATTAAAACTGGTAACTAACACCTAAAGTCGTGCCAGATACTTTTAAATCTCCCATGTTCATCAATTGATAACCCGCTTTGACAGCGACGCCGTTATCCCATTGATATTGCCAACCTGCTTCGGCGAATAAACCAATGCCATCATCGCTGACTAGCTTGTTTTTACCATTGTTAATTTCGTAATCGTAAAAGTTAGCGCCGAGTTTGCCGTATAAGCTGTTGCGCTCTGTTAAGGCGTATTGACCTTTGGCGGCAACCACTAAGTTACCGTATTTAAAATCATCTGCCGCTAGGTTAAAGAACTTATTGGTTTGTCTCTCACACACTAGCTTGTCTTTAGTGTCTTTACATTTCCAATCTTCGGCATCGCCACCGCCGTTTAAACCGACTTCTAGCGCAAACATGTCAGAAAAATTGTAGTTGTAGTGAAAGTAAATAGAACCAGCGCCATCGCCGTCTTGTTTTGAATTTTTGTATTCAGCACCGCCACCAGCTAATTGAACGCCAACGCTATGTGGGCCTTTAGTTGCCGCCTGTGCCATTGAGCTAACGCCAACTGTTCCCAAAATCGCAACCAGCGAGATTGATAGTGTTTTCAGTTTAGTCATCATATTTTCCTTGTAAGTTGAATCGTGTTATTTCGATGGCAAACATCATATGAAAATAAAGTGTCTTAGACTGTTGGATACTGTGGGGGAAATGTTCGTTTATGTAAGAATACGTAAGGGAAAGTAAGGTTAAACACTACTTTATTGTCTGAAATCACTGTCTAATAGCTACTTTGTATGGTTCAATTAATTAAATCTGTTTTAAACGCACTTCTCACGTAAAAGGAATTTTGAACATGAAATTCAAAAAACTTGCCCCATTATCCTTATTACTCTGCTCGCCACTCTATGCTGCACAAGGTGATCAAGTGAGTAATTCACGTTATAGCGTTGCTACTCATAATGCTTATGCCATGAATGGTGTAAACGCTGCGAGTGTTAACGCTCACACTAAAGAGTCAGCCAGTTTTGCTTTCTTAACTTCACTGCGTTTTGGTGGTGAAATTGGCGATGCTGATTTTGCCGATGATATCGAAGATTTAATCGATGAACTCGATCGCGATGACATTACGCTGGATGAAGCTAATGCCTTAATTGATCGCTTTAATGCCGTATTAAAGCTGGCAGGCGATAAAGGCTACGCCGATGTTAACGTTGGTTTAGAGCTACCACTATCAGTACTTTGGAAGCGTGAGAAAGATGCATTTAGCTTTAGTACGCGTACTTATGGCACTGCTCATATTGATATTTTAGATGACACAGTTCGTTATAACCCTCTACAGCAAACCATTGAAACGAATGCTGCTGGTTATGTAAAAGTTGCCGATATGCTCGAGTTCTCATTTGGTTACAGCCGATTAGTGTGGCAACCAAAACAAGGTGATTTACACCTTGGTGCGCGTTTAAATGTACAGCGTTTAGGTCTATCAAAGCAGGTTATCGGTTTTCAAGCAGCGGACGGCGATGATGATTTATCGGATACTTTCCTCGATGATTACGAAGATTTCAAAAATGAAACCACTGAAATAGCCTTAGATTTATCCGCTTACTGGTCAGCGAAAAACTACAATCTCGGCTTAACCTTATCAAACGTCAATGAGCCAGAGTTTGATTATGGTGAATTGGGTAAAAATTGTGGTGATTTAACCAATGACATTAGCCGCAGTAATTGTTTAACTGCGTTGTCTTACTCTGATCGCATTGACCTCACTGAAACCTATAAGGCAACCAGCTACGCAACCTTCCAAGCGAACTATATTTCTGACAATGAGCGCTTTAGTGCCGATTTCAGCCTTGAGAGCGATCACGTAACACCTGTTGGTGTTGAAGAGCAGTGGATGACGGCATCTGTTGGCTACAAACCAGAAACTTCATTTGCGCCTAATGCCCGTTTAACTTATTCAAACAACCTTGTTGGCAACGAGCTAAGTTACCTGTCAGGTGAATTGACTTGGGGCTGGTTTGGTTTAGGTCTTGGCTACTCGTTAGATAAAACGGAAATTGACGGCGATTCAACGACGCGCGGTGCATTCATTAATCTTTCTATTAGCAACCAATTTTAAGGACGATGACCATGAAATTTATTAAATCTCTGTTAGCCGTTGGCGTAATTAGCGCATTGGCAGGTTGTTCACCAGATGAGCAAGACGTTGTCGATGCGACTCAAACACAGGTCGTGGTAAATGGCGCGGTAATAGATCCTTTTATTGCCAGCGCTATTGTTTTTGCAGATTACAATGAAGATGACGTTTTAGATCCGTTTGAGCCTTGGGCATTTACCGATAAAAACGGTTACTACAGTTTCGGTAAAGATGGTGAAGATTACTGTGCGGATAACAGCCGTTATTGTTTGAAATTACCAAGTAATGATCCCGTTAAATTAGTTGCTGTTGGTGGGTATGATCTAACGACGTTAGAGCGTGTTAATTCACGTATGAGCACCATGTATACAGGTAACAGCGGCATTCAATACATTACGCCGCTAACCAGTGTTGGCGACATAGCAATTAACGAACAACAAAGTATCGAAGCTAATCAAAATATTATGCAAGATGCATTTCTATCTGGTGATTCAGCATTTGGATTGGCATTTACACTCCATAAAGTCGTTGAGTTAATTAGTAATGAAATCGCGCAAGAGTATCCAGAAATCGGTGATAATGAAGATTTACCTGTTGATGTTGCTGGTTATACGTATGACGCTATCAATAAACTAAGCAAAGAAGAAAGGCTGTCATTAGCGTCTTTACTTAAAGACATGACAGATGAGCGCATTAATAAATTATTGACTCAGGTTAGAACCCGTTTAGATAGCTTTATTGTCAGCAAAAATAGTGCACCTGAAAAAGGTTTACAGCGAGCAGTGTCGTCATCGGATATTAATGAGCGTATACGCGCTATTATTGACAGCCTAACTAAGCTTCATAATTTGCTAACGACACAGTTATCAAAAGATCTTACTGAATCAAAAGCCCGTGTGATGGCTATTTCTGGCAATAACTTTCTCGATCAAAGTCTGCAGGATGCATTAGATAATAATCAAGTGCTAACCGATATCGTACTTAATGAAGTTGTACTCGACGATCTCGGTGAAGATAGTTTCGATGCTGATTACTTTAACGGGCTAAATACGGTGGGGGATATTGATGCTGGCACATTGCGTATGCGCGCTCGCAATCAATTGCCAACAGATTTAACGGATATGCATTTAGTGTTAACCGATAAAAACGTTAAACGCGATGCGGTTATTGGTTTCTTCTTTAATGGGGAAAGCAGCGGTAATGTTACGGCCTGTGTTAAATTCCAAAACTTGCGCAAGCCAAATGACTCGCAAAATACCAACGGCACACTGCTAACGGGTAATTGGGATAAATCCGATTACTTTATCGATTTAACGCTGCGATTAGCGGGAACCGAAGAAGCATTGCGTATTAAAACTACGGATAGCACCAGCTTCGTGTTTGATTACGATAAAGATGAAAAAAATTGGTCTACTAACACGGCTTTTGCTAACACTAGTATTACCGTGCCAACCACTGACCAACAGTGTAAAGATTGGATAGCTAGTTTATAGTTAACAATAAAGAATAGGGCGCTTAGGCGCCCTTTTTTATACCGACCTTAGCAGAATACTAGTTTCACTATTGAGCACACCATCGATAGTTCTCACATCACTAAGCACTCTATCAAATTCTTGTAAATCTGACGCTCGTATTTCAGCCACTAAATCCCAATTTCCATTGGTCGTATGTAGTTTAGTTAATTGCGGGATTCCACGCAGCTTTTGAATTACTTGATTAGTTGATTTGCCAACGACTTCAATCATCATCATCGCCTTAACCACGTCGGTTTCTAATTCGTCATGAGCACGCACAGTAAAACCGAGAATAGCCCCACTACTAACTAATCTATCTAATCGGTTTTGTACCGTACCGCGCGATATATTGAGCATTGTCGCAAGTTTGGAGACGGAAGCGCGACCATCGGCTCGCAAAATAGCGAGCAGCTCCTTGTCGATAGCATCGTGTAAGTAGGCACGTTTGGTGATGTTAGTTGAAGTAGACATTAACTTTTCTACAAATAGCTAATAGGTGTGTACATAATGACAGAAAATTGTACGAATTATGCAAATTATTACCATTTTTTATAACGTTTGAGCGCGTTAGCATATTTAAAACTTCACTCAGCGGAATATTTAATATGAATTCTCAAATAAAAAATGACTTATCCAATGTTCAATTCGTTGGTGTAAATGACATGATTTCTTTAGTTAATACACAGGGGATCCCTGCATTTATTACTGGCTTAATAGAGTATTTAGAGCAAGATTTTATGCAGTGGGACGGTTTTGATAAATCGCCGCGCTATGCAGCTCATTCGCCAGAAGGTGTTATTGAGTTAATGCCAACGGGTAACCTCGATAAATTCAGCTTTAAATACGTTAATGGCCATCCTAAAAACACCAAACGCGGACTGCAAACCGTAACGGCCTTTGGTGTGCTATCTGACGTTGATAGCGGTTATCCATTAATGCTCTCTGAAATGACGCTACTTACTGCACTTCGCACGGCGGCAACTTCGGCAATGATGGCCAAATACCTAGCGCCCGAAAATGCAACGACTATGGCGATGATAGGTTGTGGTGCGCAATCTGAGTTTCAAGCCATTGCCTTTAATCATGTAATCGGTGTCAAAACTGTGCGTTTATACGATATCGATCCAGCAGCCATCGCTAAATGTCGCGATAACCTGCGCAGTTATGATATCGAAGTAGTTGTGTGTGATAGCGCAGAGCAAGCGTTGCAAGGTGCGCAGATTATCACTACCTGCACCGCCGATAAGAAAAACGCCACCATCTTAACCAGCGAAATGGTTAAGGACGCGCTTTATGTCAATGCGATTGGTGGTGATTGTCCTGGAAAAACCGAGCTGGAAGATGATCTGTTATTGCGCGCTAAGGTGTTTGTTGAGTACGAGCCTCAAACGCGTATCGAAGGGGATATTCAGCAGCTAACACCTGAGTTTAGTGTTACCGAAATGCATCGTGTGATTAAAGGTGAGATACAAGGGCGCACGGCTCAAAATGAACTCATTATCTTTGATGGCGTCGGCTTTGCGGTAGAGGATTACTCTGCATTGCGTTATGTCTTTGATTTGGCAAATTCCGATGGTCAACAATTGGAGCTATTAGCTAATCCGCAAGATCCTCGTAATTTATTTGGTATCACCCTGTAGGAGTCATTATGTCATTATTTCCCCAAGCGCCATCGGCGGTAGTGATGATCAGACCGCATCATTTTGTACCCAACGAGCAAACACGTGGTGATAACAGCTTTCAAACAGCATCGTTGATTGACGAACAACATATAAAACAGCAAGCATTTGAACAAGTAACCGCCATGGCTGATGAGTTGCAACAAAATGGCGTCACTGTGCATTTGTTCGAAGATAAAGGGACTAAAACACCTGATTCAGTATTTCCTAATAACTGGTTTTCTACTCATCTAGGTGGGCAAATCGCTATCTATCCGATGTATGCGCCGAACCGTCGCCAAGAGCGTCGCAGCGATATTATTGATATGCTAAAGGCGCAATACCGCGTTCAAGATATTATTGACTACTCAGGCCTTGAGTACGACGATATTTTCTTGGAAGGGACTGGGGCAATGGTGTTAGATCACGTCGAGCGCATTGCCTACGCCGCGCGTTCTAATCGTACCGACTCTCACGTGTTAGAGCGCTTTTGCACTCACTTTAATATCGAACCCATGGTATTTGATGCCTGCGATAGCAACGGCACGGCGGTTTACCACACCAATGTTTTAATGTGCATTGGTAGCGATTTTGTCATGGCAGGGTTTGAAATGATGACGGATGAATTTCGTCGTCAACAAATCGTTCGCCGTTTTGAAAACGCCGGTAAGTTAGTCATTCAGCTAACCGAACAACAAATAGGTTCTTTTTGTGGAAATGCGATAGAGCTACAAGGTAATGGCCAACGCTTACTTGCGTTATCACAAACTGCTTTTAATGCTCTGACACAAGAGCAAAAAACACTGTTATCACAGCGTGTTAAGTTATTACCACTCGATGTCTCTGCACTCGAACTCGCTGGTGGCTCGGTGCGTTGTATGCTGGCGGGAGTGCATTTAAGTCGTCGCTAAAACGGAGTATGCTGCATAGTTGATTCACCTTGCGAAGGAAAAACTATGCAGCCGATAGATACTGGTAAAGCCTACGACCAAATTACTCATTTGTGGCAGCGGGAAGGTTTTGATCGCACTAACGGTATTGCTCAACATGAGAAAGCGCTGAGTTATGCCAAAAATAGCGGTTTAGCCTTGGATGTTGGTTGTGGCTGTACGGGACGTTTTATCGATTTATTACTTAGCCATGGCTTCACGCCACAGGGCATCGACATTTCACAGAAAATGCTGCAATTAGCACAAGAAAGACATCCTAATATCGAATTTATTCATGCTGATATTTGCCAATGGCAACCGTCTAATAAATACGATTTCATTACCGCGTGGGATAGCATTTGGCACGTGCCTCTAGCGCAGCAAGAAGCGTTAATGACTAAGCTGATGTCGATGTTAACAAAAGACGGCGTACTAATTTTTAGTGCTGGTGGCATCGAAGAACCTCAGCAACATACCGATGATGCCATGGGCGTCGAAGTTTACTATGGCACTTTGGGATTCAAGAAACACTTAGCGCTGATCGATCAATGTGGCTGTGTCTGCCATTATGTTGAATATGAACTACACTGTTATTTCATCGTTCAACGAACATAGCAAACGGCTATTCAAAGGATTTGAAAGGGAAGTTACATGGATAATCATCATTTTAGACTTGGTTGGATTTTTATCGGTATTGGCTTGTTAGGCGGCTGCATAATGCTAGTTACCGTGCCAATGATTGTTGAGCAACTCAAAGAAATAAACTCATATTTCGGTGATGCTGAACTAACGGCGTTTCAAAATATTGTACTCATTCTTATTTCTTCAATTCCATTGCTGGCGATAATAGGCGGCATTCTTCACTATATGCAGCATGCTTTAGCTTCGCCAATTTTACTGGTGACTTCATGTGTTTTTCTGTTTTCATTTCCCATTGGCACCGCGATAGCGGTTTATTATTTCTGGTATCGATTTTCGTATTTGAAGAACCAAGAAATGAAAGTAGGCGTTAATGAATGGACAAGCTAGCGTTTTAAAACGCTAGCTTTAATTTTTGGTTTTACGCTAATGCTTCAAAATCATCTTCGCGTAATTTAGCGCTGCCGTCTTCCTGTAATACCCATAGTTCTTTATGGATGACGCCAGACGCATTATTCATTTTCCAGCCAGAAGTTAATAAAGCGCTGCTTTCGTCAATCACCTCTAATTTTGGCGCGATGTATTCAACACCTTTGAAACCATCATCAATAAGCTTCTGCCAGAATGCTTGAATCTCTGCTGTTCCAGTAAAGGTGCCGAATGGGCGTGCGTGCATTACTGCGTCACTTTCATATTGGCCTGCACAACCTGCCGCGTTTTGTGAGTTAAATGAATTTTTCCACGTTTCGCTTGCACGGTTTACTGCTGCTAAAACAATTTCTTTTTGCTCGTTTGATAATTGATTGCTCATGAATAGGTCTCCTTCAAATGATGGACATAGTTTAGAGACTAGATAGTTAATGAAAAACAGCGTAATTTAGAAATAATTGTTCGTAAAAATTAAACAGTATGCTTAATCAATCTCGTCATATTCAGATCTTTTGCCAAATCGTGGAAGCTGGTGGTATTAGCAAGGCCGCAGAAGCGCTAGAAGTATCTAAATCCGTGATTAGCCAACACTTAAAGGCGTTAGAACAAGAACTTGGTATATCCCTATTAAATCGCACTACACGCCGTCAGACGTTAACGCCAGTGGGAAAAGAGTTCTATCAACAGTGCAAACAAATTAATCAACTCACTAAACAAGCGTGGCAACAGGCGCAAGCGGCGCAGGAAGTTGCCAAGGGAATTGTTACCATTACGGCCCCTCATGCATTGATGGACAGCGTAGTCGCCCCAGCAATTGGTGAACTGTTGATTAAACATCCGCTAATGAAGCCTGTGCTTATTGCTGATGATCAGCGCCAAGATCTCATTAAAAACAATATTGATATTGCAGTGCGGGTAGGGGAATTGCCTGACAGTGATTATCGGCAAGTAAAACTCGGCGAGTTTCGCGATGTATTGTGTGCCTCGCAAACTTACATCGATAAACACTTTAGTGATAACGCTATTGAATGGTCGACAATTAACTATATCGCTAATGACTGGCAAGGAAGTCATGTAAATCATCAACTGACTCATGTTCAGTCGACAAATAAGCAACTAAATCTGTCTTTTACACCACAGCGCCGTGCTAACTCCTTGCCAACAGTTGTAGCGTTAGCAAAAGCAGGCGCTGGCATTGCGTTACTTCCGCACTTTATTGTCGCTCAAGAGCCTGCACTAGTGAAGGTTGTTGCTGATTACCAATTACCACCGAATGAAGTGTTCGCTTTACACGCTTATTCAAGTGGTAAGCCGAAGGCTGTTGAATTAGCTATTGGCGCGATAAATAGCAAGATGAAATAGCTAATTTAGACGGAAAATGTTTACGATTAATTCAAAATGAGGTCTGTTAATTGGTTGATGCGCCAGCGAATAAAAACGCTTGCTACTTCACAACCTTACTGCCCCAAGTAACCTTGTCGCAGTTTAAACCTTGTTGTAAATCGGTCAGAGTATCGAGATACGCCATAATTGGCTTAATCTTCAACGGTGATTCTTTTTTCAGCGACGTATACCAGTGATTATCTGTCTCGAAATATTTAATCACGTCGGCACTAAAACCTTTTTCGTGACTAAGTTTCACCAATTTTTCAACATCAGTCTTAGCGTTACAGCTTACATGGTATCTGATGGTATGAACTTTATTTACGTCGCTGCCACGTTTTACTAATGCTTCAATTAGTGAGCTGTTGTATTCAATTGCTGGATTAGATGCACAGGCCGTTAATAGCAAGGCAGATAAAATACAACTCAATTTTCCTACTGACATTTTCTATTCCCTGATTCGGTTTTTAAATTATTTTAGATTTCAGCAGTTTTATAGACCAACAGCCCCTAAACTTCTATTGCCATAATTAACAAAAATGCTACGGCAAAGGTGAGTAATAAACTTAACATTCCGATACCAAATACTAACCAGTTTGAGTGAAATGTTAACTGCTCACTTTCTTCTATTTTTTCCTTAGTAAATTGCTTTTTCTCTACGATAAGGCGTGTTGTGATAATGGTCGCGATAGTGAAGATAAGGCCGGGAAAGTTTTCGGGTAGATTTAGGCTTACAGCAATCAATGCGATGATAATAATCGTGCCGGCAATTAAGGTTGTTGATTTCTTTTCTGGCTCGTTGAGCGCAGAAAAATTCTGACTGATAAAGATAGTTGAAGCCAGCGGCCCACCCAAAAACGCGCCAACAGCGGCTTGAACAGGTGAAAATACTTTGCTTTGCGACATAGTTAAATCCTTTTAAATTATTAATGAGGTGTCAGTTTAGTTGAAATTTTAAAAAGCTCAATCAACCAAAAACAAAAGCTGACTTAAAATGATAAACGGCGTAATATGCCTTTAGATTATTTATACATTTCAATTTCTTAAGGGATTAAGAATGCCAAGACTCTTCGCATTATCTTATTTTTTCTTTTCACTTCTTGTTTGTTCCACTTCCTTTGCCGCGGACGATGCACCAAAGGAGCAGCAAATAAAGCAAGCCGTTATCTCCAATAATCAAAACTATCTCTATCAAGAACTCATTGCGATTCAAAAGCAGTTTACTGCGCTGGAAGTGAAATTGGAGCAGCAGAATGATTCGGAAAAAGTTAAAGAGTTAGAATCTGACTTAAAAAAGTTAGGTGAAGACTTAATTAAATTACAAGAGCTCGTTTCGAAGAATGAGCAAGTGAAATCATCTGAGATAAAAGATGTTGAGGGACGCATTTCAGATTTAAATTTTAATACGAATATGTGGGGAGTTATATTCTCGTTATTTGGTTTAGTTCTTGGTATAGCAGGTATTATAACTGGTCTTTCAACAATTCATCGTGCTAAGTCAGAAGCGAGAGATGCAGCCGACAGTCATATGTCAGAATGGTTAAATAGCAATAGACAAGGACTATTAAGTGATGCGAGAGAGAGTCTGTTATCTGTAATAAAAGAATTACAGCCGCAGTTAGATGATGCGGTTGATTCGCTTAATGATTTACACCGAGATTATGAAAGTAAATTCAGTGATGTATTTACTAAGATAGTGAGTAATAAAGAACTAACAGATTCCGAAAAAGAACAGATTAATAACTCTTCATTATCAGAAAAATTAAGTTCATTGGAGCAGTACTTATTCAAGGGGTTAAAAGCTTATACAAATAAACATTGGCAGGTAGCTAAACAGCACTTGTATCAGGCGTCTATTGTCGAATATTCCAATCAAAGTGATAAGTTACTGGTTCTTAGAGCTATATTTGGTTTAGCTGCAATTTCCAATAGAATCAAAAAAACAGATGATGAAGTAGATTATTTAAAACAAATAATTACTTTATTCGAAGTTAATGATAATAAAGAAATTCAGCTGCAAGTCGCTAAAGCTATGATGAATTTGGGTATTATATATGGCCAAGAAGAGTCTCCTAACGAAGAGATTGAGATTTATAAGCAGCTGATTGAACAATTTACTGGTCATGATAATGAAGAGATTCAGTTAATAGTTGCACAGGCGATGATGAACTTGGGGGTGACTTATAAACAAGAAAAGTCTCCTAGTGAAGCCATTGATACGTATAAGCAGCTGATTGAACAATTTACTGGTCATGATAATGAAGAGATTCAGTTAATAGTTGCACAGGCGATGATGAACTTGGGTATTACACATGGACAAGAAAATTCTCCTAACGAAGAAATTGAGATTTATAAGCAGCTGATTGAACAATTTACTGGTCATGATAATGAAGAGATTCAGGTAACAGTTGCAGAGGCGATGATGAACTTGGGGGTGACTTATAAACAAGAAAAGTCTCCTAGTGAAGCCATTGATACGTATAAGCAGCTGATTGAACAATTTACTGGTCATGATAATGAAGAAATTCAGCTTCAAGTCGCTAAAACGATGACAAATTTAGGTGTTACTTACGGACAAGAAGAGTCTCCTAACGAAGAGATTGAGATTTATAAGCAGCTGATTGAACAATTTACTGGTCATGATAATGAAGAGATTCAGTTAATAGTTGCACAGGCGATGATGAACTTGGGCATTACACATGGACAAGAAAAGTCTCCTAGTGAAGCCATTGATACGTATAAGCAGCTGATTGAACAATTTACTGGTCATGATAATGAAGAAATTCAGCTGCAAGTCGCTAAAGTGATGATGAATTTGGGTATTATATATGGACAAGAAGAGTCTCCTAACGAAGAGATTGAGATTTATAAGCAGCTGATTGAACAATTTACTGGTCATGATAATGAAGAGATTCAGTTAATAGTTGCACAGGCGATGATGAACTTGGGGGTGACTTATAAACAAGAAAAGTCTCCTAGTGAAGCCATTGATACGTATAAGCAGCTGATTGAACAATTTACTGGTCATGATAATGAAGAAATTCAGCTGCAAGTCGCTAAAGTGATGATGAATTTGGGTATTATATATGGACAAGAAAAATTATTTAATAAGGCCATTTCTATATCTGATGAACTCATCCAAAAATTTGAGGATATTGATAGTGCAGATATTCAAGAAATAGTTAAGGACGCGTTGGCAAATTTAGCTGAACTATCTATTCTTTTCGAAGAGCCTAAAAATGTTATTTTGAGAATTGAAAAAGTTGAATTAAACAACCCCGATGAACAAACATCTATAGTAATGAAGTTCATGAGATTCTTACTAGATAATGTAACATTTAATGAGGTAGTAAATTCGATTGAATTATTACCAAGTGATATTGAATTGACATGGCAATTTTCTGAAATAAAAGATTACATCAATGACAATTTCACTGGCTTAAAACGTCAACAAATTAATGCTGTTGTAAGATTTTTTGAAGAACATAAAGATAAAGAAAAATTCTTAGAAGAAACTAAAGGGTTGCAAGAATAGTTAGCAAGTAAGCACACAAAATATAAATTAAAAAACCGAGTTTAGAATTAACTAAACTCGGTTTTTTAGTTCTTCAGTATCGAGAGTTAAACCCTATCAGGCCTTGCTCCCAGTGCTGGCTTGCCAGCTAGAGATGAGCGTTTGCGCTGATTTGGTTTCGCTTTCGGCTTAACCTTTTTCTTCGCTGGTTTATTGCTTGGCTGATTACCAGTCGCTGCCTTATCACTGTAAACCGATTTCCCTTTGCCTTTGCCAAAAGTTGGTTTGTCGCTTCTAATATCCGGTTGTTTCGGGTTCTTTGTTGCAAAGCGTTTGTTGCCATGACGGCTTGATTCACGGCTACGCAGGGTGGCGGCTACACGGGCTTCTTCGTGCTCGTCTGGTACTAAACAGTGCTTCTTAGTACCGATAAGGTACTTCATGCCCATGCGTTTTAGCGCCGAGCGTAATAGCGGCCAGTTTTCTGGGTCGTGATAACGCAAGAATGCCTTGTGTAGGCGGCGTTGACGTTCGCCTTTCGCGACAAACAGCTCTTCGCCATTTTTCTTGTATTTCACCTTTTTCAGCGGATTGGTTTCCGAGTGATACATTGCCGTTGCGTTACACATTGGCGATGGGTAGAAGTTTTGTACTTGGTCACACTCGAAATCATTGGCTTTAAGCCACAGTGCTAAATTCAGCATGTCTTCGTCGGTACTGCCCGGATGCGCCGAGATAAAGTACGGGATCATGTACTGCTTTTTACCCGCTTCTTCACTGTACTGATAGAACATTTCCTTAAACTTGTCGTAAGCTTTCATCTCTGGCTTCATCATCAAGTCTAGGGTGCGTTTTTCCGTGTGCTCTGGCGCTATTTTTAGGTAACCACCAACGTGATTTTGCACCAGCTCTTTAACGTACTCTGGGGACTCAACTGCCAGATCGTAACGTACACCTGAGGCTATTAAGATTTTCTTAATGCCGCGAACTTTTCGAGCTTCGCGATATAAATCTATGGTGTGCTTGTGGTCAGTATCGAGCTTGCTACAGATTTTTGGGAACACACAAGATGGATGACGACAGTTAATTTCTGCTTTGGGATCGCTACAACCAAGGCGATACATGTTGGCGGTTGGGCCGCCTAAGTCGGAAATAGTGCCAGTAAAGCCCGGAACTTTATCGCGAATTTCACCAAGCTCGTTCAAGATTGATTCTTTCGAACGACTTTGAATTACACGGCCCTCGTGCTCGGTAATAGAACAGAACGAACAGCCACCAAAACAGCCACGCATGATATTAACCGAGGTTTTAATCATGTCGTAAGCAGGGATTTTAGCCTTGCCGTATTTAGGATGCGGTACACGAGCGTATTGGAGGCCAAACACAAAATCCATTTCTTCGGTAGTTAACGGAATTGGCGCCTTGTTAACCCACAAGTGGCGATCGCCGTGTTGCTGGATAAGCGCGCGCCCTGAGTATGGATTTACTTCAAGGTGCATAATGCGTGATGCGTGGGCGTATAACACACGGTCATTTTGCAATTTCTCAAACGATGGCAAACGCACTACCGTGGTATTTGAGTCGTGACGCGATGGTCTTACCGTGATGACTTGTGCCTTGGCTTCTTCAGGCGCTTTGTCGGTGTCATTTTTACAATCCGTTTCGGTTTCATACGGATTTATCATCGGTTTTACGTGAGACTTATGTGGTTTTTCAATACGCGACGAATCTATTTCTTTAAAGCCTTCCGGTACTTCTTTGACGATGATTGCGGTACCAGCAATATCGGTAATTTCGCTAACTGGCGTCTTGTTAGCGATGCGATAAGCCAGTTCCACAAGGGCGCGTTCGGCGTTACCAAACAGCAGAATATCGGCTTTGGCGTCGAATAATACCGAACGGCGTACTTTATCTGACCAGTAGTCATAATGTGCTAAACGGCGCAAGCTGGCTTCGATACCACCTAATACGATAGGCACGTCTTTGTAGGCTTCGCGACAACGTTGTGAATATTGTAAAACTGCGCGATCAGGTCGCTTACCGCCTTCGTTATTTGGCGTGTAGGCATCATCGTGACGAATCTTGCGATCGGCGGTGTAGCGATTAATCATCGAATCCATGTTACCGGCAGTCACACCGAAGAATAGGTTCGGTTTACCCAGCTCCATAAAGGCATCTTTACTGTGCCAATCAGGCTGAGCAATTATGCCTACACGATAACCTTGGGCTTCTAATACACGGCCAATTACCGCCATGCCAAAGCTTGGATGATCGACATAGGCGTCGCCTGAAACGATGATGATGTCGCAGCTATCCCAGCCTAATTTGTCCATTTCTTTGCGTGATGTTGGCAAAAACGGCGCTGTGCCATAACACTCCGCCCAATATCTTGGGTATTCGTGAATTGGTGGCGCGGTTGGCTTTTCAATTGGCTTTTTCATGATGGGATTCGCGTTATCAAAGTGGGCGAATTATAGCTTATCCAAGCCAGTGGGCGCTAGTTAACGACTCTCGAGCTGTGATGAATGATGTTATTTACTAAGCTTGATAGCCGATTGCGATGCCAATTGCGCAAAGGCTTCGTCGGTAAGTTGCAGGGTAATTTGCTTGCTGCTTTCATCAATATCAAGCACTTGGCTAGTATGAGGTAATAGCTGGTGGCGCTTGAGAAGTTGCTGGCAATCACCGCTATCGGTAATGTTCCCTTGCTCAATTAGCATCAGCTCATCGCATAAAAAATGGATTTCATCGATGTGATGGCTAACGTAAATCATCACTAATTGCTGTTGCTGACTGTAGTTTTTAAGCGCGAGCATTAGCTGCTGCTTAGCGGTGTCGTCTAGTGCTGATAGTGGCTCGTCGAGTAATAGCAAGTCGGGCTTTGCAGCAAGACTGCGCACTATAGCGACGCGTTGCTGTTGACCTGCTGATAACAAATTACAGCGCTTATCTAATAACGGAGCTACTCCAAAATCACTAATCAATGATTCTAAGGCTGCTAAATCGAGTTGATTAACTATCTCTATATTTTGCGCCACTGTTAAGTGATTAAACAGGCGGCTGTCTTGAAATACCATGCCTACACGGCAAGCGTGTTCACTGCTTAACGCCCAGTGATGACTATTAAAAACAATATTTCCACGGCTTGATTCGTTAAGCCCTGCAATAGCTCTGAGTAAGTTTGTTTTACCGCTACCTGATTGGCCGAATAGGCCGATAATGCCATCAGCATTAAGTTCGACATTTATGTCGAGGTCGAAATGAGCGAGAGGTTGTTGAATGTTGAGTTTTAAGGTCATGGTTTTGCATCCTTGTTTTGAAGGAATGCGTAAATCAACACCAACATTACTAACGAGCTAATTAATAAGCCGCCAGCGATGGTGTGGGCTTGTTGATATTCAAAAGCTTCGACGTGCTCGAATAAGCTAATGGCCAATACCTGTGTTTCGCCGGGGATATTACCGCCAATCATTAGTACTACGCCGAATTCACCTAAGGTGTGGGCAAATCCCATGACTGCTGCGAGTAAAAAACTGCGTTTAGTCATCGGCACTATGATGTGCTTTATGGTTTGCCAACGGCTCATACCAAGGGTTTTAGCTGCTTCTAATTCTTTATTACCCAAGGTTACAAAGCCTGCTTGCAGCGGTTGTACAACAAAGGGCAGTGAATAAATGATTGAGCCTATTAATAGGCCGCTAAAGCTAAATGCCAGTGTAGTGCCAGTCATAGATTGCCATAGCTGACCGGGTAAATAGTTTGGAGAAAAAGCCAGTAATAAATAAAAGCCTAATACTGTAGGTGGCAATACTAACGGCAGGGCGACTAAGGCTTCAAAAAATGGTCGTGTTTTACTTTTACTCTTTGCTAACCACCAAGCAATGAACGGACTAATGGTCAGTAAGATAATAGTGGTTAAAAAAGCCAGTTTTAGAGTGAGCCATAACGCTTGTAAATCGTTAGTCATTGTTAACTCCAGTTAAGTAACCTTTGTTTGAAATGACTGTTTTACTATCTTGCGTTAAGTAATCTAAATACTGTTTGGCGAGCTGATTATTTTTTCCGTGGTTGGTGAGCACCGCGAATTGGTTGATTGGTGAATGAAGCTGTTTGGGAATAATAAAGTAGTGTTGCTCAGCGCCAGACTCTAGCAGCTGACTAACTGAAACTAGGCCAGATTCAGCGTTAGCACTTTGCACAAATTGTAATGCCTGAATAACGTTGTTTCCCAGCACTAGTTTATTTACTAAAGCGTCATTTATGCCTAATGAACTGATTAGTTCTTTAGCTGATTTTCCATATGGTGCAAACTTGGGGTTTGCAATTGCTAACTTACCTGTCTGCAATTTCAAGGTGTTTTTAAGGTCTTCTAAGGACGCGACTGAATATTTTTGACTGAAGAAAGCTAATTGGCCGGTGGCATAAAGGATTAGCGAGTTAGCATCAGCCTTGTTATTTTTTATAAGCCATTGTGGTCTTGATAGATCGGCACTGAGAAAAATATCATATGGTGCATCGTGAAAAATTTGATTAGCCAGCGCGCTACTCGATGCTGTAATCAAGGTAACTTTATGGCCAGTTTTTTGCTGGAAATTTTCAGTGATTATTTGTGCTGTTGTTTTAAAGTTGGCGGCAACGGCTACTTTTATTTCTCCGCTATGTGCTAAAAAAGTGCATACGGCGAACGAAACTCCTAATAGCCATTTCACCATGTTACTGACCACTGTTCTTTTTCCATTTTGCGGCTGCATGATGATCTGACTCACGCTCATTTAACCAAGTTTCGGTTTTTCCGTCGGACTCTTTTTTCCAAAATGGCGCTTGGGTTTTTAAATAGTCGATAATGAACTCACAGGCTTCGAAAGCGGTTTTGCGATGGGCACTAGCAACGCCGATATAAACAATTTGATCGCCGGGAGTGAGTTCGCCAACGCGATGAACAATTAATGGCGTAGCTATTGGCCAACGGGCTTGTGCTTGCTCACTGATTTTAGCTAGAGCTTTTTCTGTCATACCCGGATAGTGTTCGAGTGTTAAATTACTAACGCTTTGTTCTAGATTGAAATCACGCACCTTGCCGACAAAGGTGACTATGGCACCATAGCCCAACGGATTGTTATCTTTAGCAGTAATTTGCTGATAAAGCGCGGCGATATCAAAGTCGTCAGTTTGTACACTAATCACGATTAGCCGCCTGTTACCGGTGGGAAAAAGGCGACTTCATCGCCATCTTTAATGACGGTATTCCACGGGCTCATTTCTTGATTAACCGCCACAAGCAGTTTGTCGCGGGTGAGGGCTAAATCCCATTTGTCATTGATAGCGGCGAGATGGCTGCGTAAGGTTTCTAAATTGCTAAAACGAGATTCGAAATCTAGTTTCAGTTCGTCTTGGCCGATAATTTCTCGAGTTTGTGCGAAAAACACAATGGATAACATAGTGGTTCCTTTAACCGCCAATTGAGGCTAGGTGGGGAGTTGCTCCCGTATTGCCTTGTTGTAAATAATGGCTAACTTCTTTGGTTTGTACTGCTTGATGCAATCGCTCAATCAGCGCATCTTGTTGTGTATCTTCTTGTATTAAATCACGAATTTCAACGCCAGCTTCACCAAACAAACATAGGTGCATTTTACCTAACGCACTCACGCGTAGTCGATTACAGGTCTCGCAAAAATCTTTAGCGTAGGGCTGAATTAAACCAAGGCTGCCTTGATAATTGTGATGTGAATAAACCTGCGCTGGCCCATCGTCCTTGGCACGCAGTTGTTGTACCCAACCTTGCGCCTGTAAAAAGGTTTTAATGCCATCGCCAGATAAATGATGTTGATTGAAGAACTGACTAGTTTCGCCGCATTCCATGAGCTCAATAAAGCGCATTTCGATATTACGATCTTTAATAAAGGCTAGAAATTGTTGTAATTCGTTGTCGTTAAACTCTTTGATTAGTACTGAGTTGAGTTTGATTTTGTCAAAGCCTACTTCAAGGGCTTTATCGATACCACGCATCACATCGTCGAAGCGATTGACACCGGTTATCTTGTTAAACAGATGTGGCGTGAGACTATCGACGCTAATATTGATTTGATTAAGTCCAGCATCCTTCCACGCTTGCGCGTGTTTCGCTAGGTTATAGCCATTTGTTGTCATGGCGATTTTTTTAATCCCGTCGATATTTTTAATCGCGCGAATAATTTGCGGTAAATCTTTGCGTAATCCCGGCTCGCCACCAGTAATTCTAACCTTTTGAGTGCCGACCTTGGCAAAGGCTTCAACTGTACGTCGTATTTCATTAACCGATAAGAAACAGGCTTTGCTTTTGTGCTGATAACCGTCCGGCAAGCAATATTCGCATTTGAAATTGCAAACGTCCGTTATTGAGAGGCGTAAATAATAAAATTTACGGCCAAAGTTATCGCTTAGTTGCATCGAGTAGCCTGAAGTTAATCAAATAAAGTGCTGATATGTCACCATAGCAAATGTTGTTGATAGTGTCAGTGGATCAGCTTCAAACTATTAGAACAGTGTTGGTAAGGGAATATTTCAATTACCCAGCTAAATAAAGACTATTTAGCAAAGTAACCTTTCCACAATCGCGCTAGGGCAGCCTTGATATGTGCTTGGAAATCTTCGTCGGTTTGGCGTTGACGTTGTTGCCACAATCCCAAAATAAGTGCGTGTGAATCGTTGTATAGCGACAGTGCTTGCGCTTGATTTAGCATTGGGAATTGTTGGTGAATTTGTGTGGCAATGCTGTTGGCGTGATTACTTAACCACTGGTAATACTCGTTTTTAACGTGTTCGTCACACCCCGGTTCTAAGGTCGAGCAAGATAGACTCGCCAAAGGGAAGAACAGGGCGTCGTCGAGTGGGTAACGGACAAAGCAATTGAGGAGTTCGGCTAAGCTTTGTGTTGTGGTTAGTGTTTGCTCTAACTCTTGAAACCACACTTGGTAGTGTTGTTGCAGCAATGACAGGTAGATAGTTTCTTTGCTTGAGAAATACAGATAAACCGTACCTTTGGCCTGATTACAGTGTTTGGCGATGGTGGCCACTGTTGGCAGCGTTAGGTTTTCTTGGAATAGAGTGGCGGCAGAATCGATGATTGCTTGGTGTTTTTGCTGTTTTTCTTGGTCTGTATTTGCGCGCGTAGTCATATTTCGTGCCTTCCATTGCCAGTTTGTGGAGTCAAGACAAATTATTGAGTGTGTCATTGCGATCGATCAATATTTCAAATCATGATCTGAGCAATACTATTAGCTATAAGATAAGTTAATATTTAATTGAACAGTGGTCAATAGCGTGCAGAAAACAATAGAATGGGATCAGGCTTTAATTGAAAAATACAATTACAGCGGTCCGCGATACACCTCATATCCAACGGCGTTAGAGTTTAATGAAGACTTTAGCGAAAGCGATTTCGTTAACGCGGTGGAAAATAGTGATAATGACAAGCTGTCTTTATATATTCATATCCCATTTTGTCACATGCTTTGTTACTACTGCGGCTGTAACAAAATCATCACTCGTCATGCCCACAAAGCCGATCAATATTTAGAATATCTCGCCAGTGAAATCAAAGCTCGCGCGCAACTATTCAAACAAAAGACCGTGACCCAAATGCACTGGGGCGGTGGTACACCAACGTTTTTGACCAAAGAACAAATATCTAAACTGGTGCAGTTATTACGCAGTGAGTTTAACTTCGCCGAAATCGGTGAATACTCTATTGAAATCGACCCGCGCGAAATTGAATTAGACACGCTAGATCACCTGCGCGCAGAAGGTTTTAATCGCATTAGTCTGGGTGTACAAGACTTCAATAAAGATGTGCAAAAAGCAGTTAATCGCGAGCAATGTGAAGACTTTATTTTTGCGATGATCGAGCGCGCTCGTGAACTGGGTTTTGTGTCCACCAGCATCGACCTTATTTATGGACTGCCGCATCAAACAACTGAGTCTTTTGCTAAAACTATCGAACGCGTGATTGAGCTCTCACCTGATCGCTTATCGGTATTTAACTATGCTCATTTGCCAAATATCTTTGCTGCGCAGCGTAAATTAAAAGAAGAAGATATGCCGTCGCCACGCGAAAAACTGCAAATTCTGGAAAATACAATTAATCAATTAGTTGCGGCAGGCTATCAGTACATCGGGATGGATCATTTCGCCAAGCCAGATGACGAGTTAGCGATTTTGCAGAACAACGGTAAATTACATCGAAATTTTCAAGGTTACACCACGCAACCTGAATGTGATTTGTTGGGCTTAGGTGTCTCGGCGATCAGTCAAATTGGTCAATGTTACGCCCAAAACCAGAAAGATATTAAGCAGTATTATTCGAGCGTTGATGAAAAATCCAATGCGCTGTGGAAGGGTGTCGGTTTGACTGAAGATGACTTTATTCGCCGCGCGGTGATTAAACAATTGATCTGTCACTTCGAGTTAGATTTTGGATCGATTGAATCGCAATGGGATCTTAACTTTGAGGAATACTTCAAAGAAGATCTTCAATTACTTCAAACGTTTATCGACGACGATTTAGTTAAATATGATACCCGTTCATTAAAAGTGACACCAAAAGGCGAACTTTTAATCCGCAACATCTGCATGTGTTTTGACGTTTATTTGCGCGACAGAGCCCGTCAGCAGCAGTTCTCGCGAGTCATTTAAGCTACCTAAAATCTCCATTTTTAGTTGAAGAGGCAGGCTAAGTTATATAGCCTGCCTCTTCTGTTTTAAAATGGATTTACCGTGAAAGTCGATTACACCACCTATTCTCTTAAAGATCTGCTCGATGTTAAAAGTCGCATTGACGCCGAACGCTTTCCTGAAAACTACGAAGCGCTTATCGACGAGATCGAGCGCAGACGTCGTTCAGGCAATCTACACGGTAACAATACCGATCATCTGATCAACAACTACGATTACGACGATGATGATGACGAAGAAGATCTTTTCTTTCTCGACTTTAAACCCAATGCCAATAAAAAGCGTCGCCGCTTTGTTATTTGTGCCGCATTAATTATTACCGCTTGGGCATTATTATTGATTGGTAAAGATTATTGGGTGACATCATTGGACGATGTTAGAAAATATGACACCACAGTTTCTAGCATGAAGTGTGTTATCACTGATGTTGAAAATGAAGAAACCGATGAAGTGCGCCGCTATATCGACTTGGATGTGATGTCAGACATTGACCGTTTTACCGCTTTTGATATCAGTCAGCGCATGTGTAATACCATCAAAAGCGAATATCCAACGGGATCGCCAATCTCCATTTGGCATAAAGACGGTATTATCTATCAGTTAAAATCTGATGAGCGCATGCTGTTATCCTATCGTTTGCTTAAACCGCGTATTCGCGCGTTCCAAACGCAAGATATGTATTTTTACATCTTTGGTTTACTGTTCTTTTGGGCATTGGCTTTTAAGACAGTTATTAACGCCATTTCTCCGGGGACCTTCACCAAGGAGGATTAATAACGAGTAGCGCCGTTGTAGAAACGGCGCTAAATGCTTGTTTAGATAAATCCCTATTTCAATAAATCGTTATGATCTATCGCCATATTCTTTTTCAAGAAGCGATAGAGCTTTTTATCTTCAATAGGGTCGATAGGTTTAATAGCACCGCCGATATTGTCGCTGAGCGTTTTCTCCAATAGATATTGATAGGCGAACATACCTAAGCGGCTACCAGGGGAATGGAGCGCCTTGGGATCGACGAATAAACTCACTTTTTTATCCATTTCTTCCACCGTTAAGGCGTAGTTTTTTATATCGGCAATGAATACACGGCGGTCGTTTTTGCCAGCCCACATCACTAGCGGCTTGGTAATCTTGCCAGCGTTGGCGGCTGGTGAACGCTGATAATGCTCTGCCATGGCTTTTTTATCGTCCCAATCAACCACTAACTTTTTCATAAAGTACTGGCGAGCTGGTTTATTGGTTTGCTTGGCAAAGCGATAGTAGAGTTTGGCTGAACGGCCAATGTCGTGGGGTGCTGCGCCTGCAAAACCCACTTGGAATAGCTCTGGATTAAAGGCTAACGCTGCAAGCACACTGTAAGCACCGAACGAATGGCCTGTTACTGCCATGCGATCTTTGTCGCCAATATTGTGTTTTAGCAGGAAGTGGACACCGTCGATAATGTCTTGCTGGATTCTGCCATCGCCGTGTTCGCCAGCAGTGCTAGCAAGGTAGGTTTTACCAAAGCCAGTCGATGAGCGGAAATTGGGTTCAAATACGATATAACCGCGATTGGCGAGTATTTGTGTCGAACGCTTATAACTCTCGTCAACACGGCTCCACGGGCCGCCATGAACGTTAGTTACCATAGGTGCTTTGCTGATATCCACGCCAAGTGGCAAGGTTAAATAACCATTGATCAGAAAACCGTCACGGCTGCGATAGTTGATGGCAAATTTCTTAGCAATTTCAGCTGCTGGCAGCAGTTTTTTATCTGTATTTGCTTTGGCGATAACTTGCTGTAATGGCCGGGTAAACGCGCCTGTTTGTGGCTGATACAAGTAATAGATAACCGAGCTGCGTTGATTGTCGTGGTCAACCACTAGCCAAGGTTGCTTGGTGATATCGGCGGCAATGGCGGTTGAAATATCAAATGACTTAGTCGCCAGTTTGTTTTCAATGGCATCGAGATGTGATTGCAGGCGCTTATCGGCGGCGTAATAGGTTTTGTAATCGCCGCGATAGCTAATCAACGGGGCTTTGAGGGTTCTTTGTTTTTCATCAAACTCAAAGACGGCATTGTGATGGTCGGCACGGTTTAAGGGATCGCTATGCAGTGCAGTGAGTTTTCCACTTTTTACATCGACTTGTACAAGGCGTGAAAAGTCACTGTCTGTATTCGATTTTACCCACAAGAGTTGCGCTACATTATCGAAATAGAGCACACCACACTTATCCAGCCAATCACACTGCCAAATCAGCTTTTCTTTATCGCCAGAAATGTCGAAAATTAGTCGTTCGCCTTTATTGTCTTGTGCTTCGTTAGGACGCATAACAAATGCAGGCTGGCCGAGGTGATTTATGCCAAACTTCATAAAGCGTTTATCGGTTTGGTAGATAATCTCACTGTCGCCTTGGCTGTTATAACGAATGACTTGATAGTGCTTGGTTTTCTTGTCCCAACGAGTCACTAACACACTGTCGCGGTGAATATAATCGACGAATAAAATCCCTTCGTGACTGCGGCGATCTTTTTGAAATAAAACGTGTGGGGCGGAATTTTCTTTAAGGTCGATGACGGCAATGTTTTTTCCGGTCTCTAAAAACAAAGATTGGCTATCTGCGGTCCACAGTGCTTCTTGCAATCGTTTCGTGGTAAAAAGCTTACGCGCTTTTTGGTGCTTGATATTGTAAACCCAGAGTGAAACCACTCGTCGGTTATCAACACCGCTTTTCTCAAAATAACTGAGCCATTGACCGTCAGGTGACAGCTCAACACTGAAGATATTGCTGGTGGCGAGGATGTCTTCATAATCGTGTAATTCAGGCTTAGCCTTTGATTGACTTAGCGCGACTTCACCTTGCAGTTGCTCGGCGGTTGTTTGTTGCACCAACGGAGCGCTGTAGTGATGACTTAGGCTTTGAATTTCTGCATCGATATCTTCAACGATAATCGCGTTTGCTGACAGTGAATAACAGGCAGCAGTCAGGCTCAACAGGCTTAATAGCTTTGATAAATTATTCATAATGTTTTTCCTAGTTACGCAGCCCGATTGGGCTGCGTTAGGGGATTAGTTATTGGGTTGATGTTTGGCGGCGTATAGCGACTCGCGCCAATTGGTCATGAACAAAAAGGCAATTAGCCCTGGCAGAGCGCAAATTAAATTTAACACTGTCCACATGATAGTGTTGCTGGTGGATAGTTTAATTTTTATAGCCAGTACAAAGGTCACTAGGGCGCTAAAGAGAGCAGCAACCAAAGCTACGATATAAGTGCTTTGCGCGTATACCATGCTTAAAGCATCCTTCATCTGTAGTCCGCCTTCTGGACGAGATGGATATCTAAGATTATCGAGTTGAGCGTATAGCGTGCCAACGATAATTGGTGAGAACCAGTAATCTTGATCTGCAACCCACTGCGGTAGAGCGCGATAGCCTTTAAATTCATGATGAGCGAGCACATCAACCTTGCCGAGGTGATCGATGAACGCCAAGCCAATTCCCGGACGATTAAAGCCAAACAACACACTAGACTTGTATTCAATTAAATAACCATCGATTAAATCGGTATAGCGAATAGTGGTGCTGTTGTTGTACGAAAATGGATGTTTCAGCTCTACCGCTGGCTCGCTATAATCATTGGCTTCTTCAAAGTTTGCTGTATTAAACAAATAGAGCTTTTTATTTGATGCGATAGCGTAAAAGTCATGGGTTTCGCCGGGAGCTAGGGTGCTGAGATAGATTTCATCGTCGCCTAGTTGATGCTTCAGCTCCATTTCTTTTTGCTGAAAATCAATCACGTAAATCGCGTTTCTGGTTTGAATAAACTGGTCAAACAGCACGCTAGGCACACCGTTAAACACATCGTCGGGCGTTATATTGCTTTCAGGAGCAAGGAAGCCACGAGCACCAATATAGCCAAGTTTCTCATCGGTTAGCTGATGTGTGCCAACTAACACACCTAGGTTATGAGAAAATACCCATATCGCTTGATTAGCTTTATCTGTCAGCGCAAATTGACGATCGTGATGATGCGCTTGGCCAACAAATGGCTGTGGCATAAAGCGTGAGCGAACCCATTGCACTTCAGCATTTTCACTGCGTTTTACTAACTGTGATTTTTGGGCGTTATTGTCATCGACAAATTTTTCGATGAGTTCTGACGGTTTCATGCGCCAGACCTGACTGTAATAGCCTTCTTGTTGCTCCACTGTGTATTGATCTGGATGGGCGTCAAACATCATCATCGGTAGGTGATAATGCACTAATTGCGAGGCCATCAACATCGCCGTTAACCCCGGTTGTAAGGCTAAAACGCTGAAAATTACCGCTGGTTTATTGCTTAGCTGAGCCGACAAATCCTCTTTAAACGACAGTCTTGCTAAGGTGAAAACAATAGCTAACGACAACAGACAAACACCAAATAATACTTCGTTGCTAACTATGTCATTTGAGCTAAACGCGAACACTAACCAACTTAGCGACAAAAAGGCAATTTTATGCGGTGATAGCACGATAAATGAGCCGATAAAGTAACTAACGAGTGCCACTAAAAAAAGCTGAACCGGGCGCAGGTAATGGCGCGATTCAATGACTAGATTAGAGCCTAAATCGTAACCCATAGTTACAACAAAAATAGGTAGTACCAAGGCGACAAATAACATGACAGCAGCTGCACCACTAAGGGCTAAATGAATATTTTTCACGCCAATCGGACGATGAACAAGATAGGTCCAATGGGCTTTGCGGCGATGCAGGGCCATCTGCAAAATACCAAAACCTAAACTGCACACCATCACCCAAACGTTCGTAAAGAATACTTTGTTTTTGGTGGTTTCGACAATCGGCATCGTCAGCGAATGATAGAGCCAATAGCCGATGGAAATTACACAAATAATTAGCGCTAATTTGCCAAAACGCTTTAACTCGTTTTTAAATAAATCAAACATGAGACAGCTCCTGTTTGTTGTTTTTGCCGCGCAAAGCGCGCAGCGCCTCACGCCAATCGTTGAGAACAAAAAAGGCGATTAATGCCGGTAGGCCGCCAATGGTGCTAAGAGCAATCCAAAGCAAACGATTACTACCACTCATCGGTAGATTTCTAACTGCAGCGAAGGTCACAAGCGCTGAGAAAACAGCTATACCAAGACAGAACAGCCAGATCGAACTTGGATAATCCCGTTGCCAAAAATACTTCATCGACTCAGGTGCCGTTTTTGGGGTCGTTAACAAACGGCCTAAGGTGAAATCTATTACGTTGGCAACTACAGGCGACAAGGTAAAAAATTGCTCTGTCAGTAGTCGAGGGAAGTGATATTGGTCAAAATCAATTTTCGCAATTGAGCTAATTTGTCCTTCGTGTTCAACGTAAATCAACTCACTGCCGCCGCGTTCGAAACCATAGAAGTGGTCGCTGGTAAACATCACTAAATAACCATCGGTCATTTGTGAAATTTTCACGGTGACGCGATTTTCAGGTGCAATTGGATATTCAACGCGATGTAATGGCGCTATTAGTTTATCCGCAGTCATCGCATCTGTCTTATCAAACAATAACAAGGCCTTGTTAGTGCGCAGAATGGATAAGTCAAAGACATTAACTGGTTTGCCTAGCAGTTTTTCATCCGCCGAAGTTTGAAACAGTTTAGTGATGGTTTGCAGTTCAAAATCCACCTTAAACAGCTTGTTTTGGGTGTAAATCAATTGATCATTAATGATGTTAGGCACAAACTCGAAGCGCGATTGTGGCGTGACTTTATCGAGTGAATCGACAAAACCTTGGTTGGTTAAATAGCCAACGAGCTTGTCATTGAGAAAATTGCGTCCTTTAAACACCATTTCATCATGAGAAAAGACCCAAGAATCCATCTCGCTAGTCCACATTGAGTAGCTGCGATCGGCGTTAAATATTTGACCTTTCACGGTCTGATCTTTGGTTAGCAGCCAGGTATATTCAAACTGAGCCAGCGGCAATTGACGGGCAAGAGATTGAGCTATCGGGCTATCGCTGTTGGCGATAATCTTCTCAAACTGTTGCAAGCTTTCAATGCGTTCAAATGCAAAATGAGTATCACGGGACAAGTCTTTACTCGGATGCGATTTAGTTATCGCTAGAGGTAAATGGTAATACACAGCCTGTGCCATGATTAAGAGAACAAACAGCAGCGGTTGCATGCTAATGCTTGCCAAGACAATCATCGGCTTTTTAGTTGATAGTTGAGTGCGATCGATTTTGAACGCGTTATGCGCCATGTAAAAACTCAATACCGCAAAAATCAACGCAATAAAGATAACTACACTAGCTTCGACGTTCTGACGCGAGATTATGTAGGTCACCATCCATAGAGAAATAACAGTCAGCTTTGACGCCGAAAGCATTACATACGAGGTAATAAAGTAGGCGCTAATGGCGATAAACAGCATGTTTAGGCTAGTGAGATAATGACGTAAATCGACTGCGTTATTAGTCATTAGGTCGAGATAAGTCACCACCATGAAAAACGGCAAAATAAAGCCAAGTGTGATTATCGCAATGGCGGCTGCACTAAGCGCTAAGTGAATTTTAGCCATTGGCATCGGCCGATGAACTAAATAAGTCCAATGGTTTTTACGGGTATGCAGCCACATTTGAACCGCACCAACACCGATACCACCGCCGAGCGCACTTAACATCAGAATGAAATGATTAATCTCAATTGGGTTGAGAATTGAGAGCATTTTTCCGTAAAAAATCCAACCGGACATCAGCACTAAAAAGGCAATAAGAGCCACTAAGCGAAAGCGTTTAAACTCGCTTTTAAACAAATCAAACATGATAACTCCTAAGCTATTTCAGCTTTTGGTGCTTTGTGGTTTTGCGCCAATACCGAATTGACCGCCTTCTCTAAATTAATTGGCGAACGAACAATAGATTCGGCATTTCTTTGCTTGAGGAAAGCTTCAAACTCGGCGGCATCTTGATCGGTAACCACTAAGTGATATTGACCTTCGATGGATTTTTTTGTCAGTAACCCAGGAATCTCATTATTGGCAGGTGCTGGACCGTCGAAATCGCAAATCCAGTAGTGAATACGTTCTAAAAACTCATCTGGACTGGCCATGTATTTGAGCTCACCTTTTTCCATAATCACTAAGTTTTCCGCCACGCGTTCTATCTCTTCCATTTGATGCGAACAATAGATAATGGTGGTGTTATTGTCGGTTTCTGTGTACATCAAGGCTTCTAAAAAGGCTTGCTTAGCAACAACGTCTAATCCTAAGGTTGGTTCATCTAAGATCAGTAAATCAGGCGATTGCGCTAGTGCCATCGATAGGTTCAAACCTGCGCGTTCACCGCGTGATAAGCCAGATATTTTTTGGTGTCCCTGCACATCGAAATTACCGAGTACATTATCAAAAATGTCCTGACGCCAGCCGCTGTATAGATTGCGCTGCATTTGCATCACTTCATCGGCAGTCATCCATGTTGGCAACGTGTGCTCTTCGTTAACGTAGCCAATTTTTCCACGCTGCTCAGGCGTGAGTTCACGACTGTTAGCGCCGAGAATTTCGGTAGTACCAAGCGTGGGTGCTTCTAGCCCCAGTAAAATTCGAAACAGCGTCGATTTACCTGCGCCATTAGCGCCAATCAGCGCGTGAATTCCGCCTTTGGGAATAGCTAATTCTAAAGAATTTAACGCTATTTTACTGCCAAAGCGTTTCGTCAAACTCTTGGTTTCAATGATGTAATCAGTCATTGTTTTGATCTCGTTGAGTTAATTTATTCAATTGTTCCAACACATGGTCACTCACCTGTTGCGGTGTAAAATCTAAATGCATGACCTCATTAACAAATAGTTGCGTCGCCTCGGCTAACTTTTCGGTTTGCTCAGCCTTTGATAACGGCTGACTCACCTCACACGCGAACACACCCAATCCCTTTCGAGATTCCAACACACCTAAGTTGGTGAGTTCAGTGTATGCCTTGGCAACGGTATTGGCATTAATGGTTAATTGCATGGCTAGGCCACGCACGCTCGGTAATTTCGCGCCAGCTGGAATATTGCCAGTGGCTATTTCCTTGCGTATTTCATCGACTATTTGGCGAAAGATAGGTCGGGCGTCCCCGGGGACTATCTGGATCGCAATAGCAGTCACTTTGGTCATTATTTTAAATCTTAGGTGTACTATGTGTACTAGTACAGTAATACACTTTGGTGAGGTGTGCAAGAAATGATCGGGATTTTTATTAGTATCGAATATTCAATTAGGTTTTTTTGTCTGTGTTTGAAAATCGCCTATTGCTAAATATTTGTTACAAAATCTTCCCGCCAAAAACGTATTCCTAGCTGCAAACGTGGCATCATACGGCCTGATAAAAATAATATTGAATTCAACTGACTACAGGTTCCTCCTATGAAGTTATTTAAAAAGTCATTGTTGGTGCTAAGCATCGCCAATGTAACGGCATTTGCACAGGCTACTGTGTTGCCGGAATCAGAAGCGTTAGTTGCTGATCAAGCAACTGTTGCTCTTCAAGACAGCTTTAAAAAAGCACCTGACGACAAAGCAAAAGCTGATGCGAAAAAAGGCGCTAAAAGTGACGCTAAAAAGAAAAAGAAGAAAAAAGACAAATTTAAAAAATACGATGATGTAATCACCGATAAAGCGGTAACATCTGAAGGTATTTTTACGACTCACCTTGTTGATAGCAAAGTGTATTTCGAAATTCCGGCCGCTGAGTTTGGTCGTGAATTCGTATGGCAAATCAAAACGTCTGGTACACAACCGGGTAAAGGTTTAATCAGTGCTGACATTGGCCGTCAATACGTGGTATTTGAGCGTCATGGCGACAATGTATTGCTGCGCAACCGCAACTACTCTGTGGTATCTGAAGATGGTTCAAGAGAATCGTTAGTTGTTAAGAAAGCATCTATCGACGGTATCATTGCTAAATTCCCGATTACTACGTTCTCGAAAGATGAAGCTAAATCGCCAGTTATCGACATCACTAAGCTTTACTTAGGTGGCAGCAAGGATTTATTCCCGAATCCACGCAATCCTAAAGCGACTAAGTACAAGTTAAATGGAAAAGCGGCGCTAATCACTAAAGTTAAAGCCTTTGAAAAGAACATTGAAGGTACTGTTTTAGCACAATTTAATAGCAGCAAAGGTAACCAGACTAACGAAATTCGTCACTCTATTTTTGCCCTACCTGAAACACCAATGAAGCCGCGTTTTTACGACAAGCGAGTGGGTTACTTCACGGCTAATTACTCAGACTACAGCTCAGAGAAGAACAAGCTAGATACTTTTAGCTTTATCAAGCGCTGGCGTTTAGAGAAGAAGAATCCAGAATTAGAAATCAGTGAACCAAAGGAGCCAATCGTTTGGTACATCGATCGCGGCACGCCACAACGCTTTGTTGAAGCTGTTCGTGAAGGTATCGAGTTCTGGCAGCCTGCGTTTGAGCAAGCTGGTTTTAAAAATGCGATTATCGCGAAAATGGCCCCAACGATGGAAGAAGATCCAGATTGGGACCCAGAAGATGCACGTTACTCGGTAATTCGTTGGATTCCGTCTGGCATTCCAAATGCACAAGGGCCGCACGTAGCCGATCCGCGTTCTGGTGAAATCATTGAAGCCGACGTTCGCATGTATCACAACGTTATTAAGCTACTTGAAGGCTGGTACTTCGCACAAGCGGGTGCAACAGATCCACGCGCTAAGAAATTACCACTGCCAAACGACGTAATGAGCGACTTAGTGCGCTTTGTTGTGGCACACGAAGTTGGTCATTCAACGGGCTTACACCACAACTTTATCGGTAACAACTCGTACACTATCGAGCAGTTACGCGATCCTGAATTCGTTAAAGAGTTTGGTGTTTCTTCATCAATCATGGATTACGCGCGCTTTAACTACGTAATGCAGCCAGATGACGGTGTATCGCCAATTGATTACGATCCAGGTCCGTACGATAAGTTCGCTATCGAGTGGGGTTACAAAGAATTCCCAGGTGATTTATCGCCAAAAGAAGAAGCGAAGTTGTTAAACAAGATTGCTGATCGTCAGTTAACAGATAAGCGCCTACGTTGGGATGCATACTCGAAAGGCAGCAAGTTAGATCCGCGTATCTTAACTGAAGCTATCGGTGACGACCCAGTTGAAGCGACTCGCTTAGGTCAGAAGAACAAAGAACGCATCTTAGCCAACATTATTGAAGCTTCTACGTTCGAGCCAAACAAAGGTTACGACGAGCTAGATAGTGCTTACAGAACTGTTGTTCAGCAACACGCTCGCGAGCTTGGCCATGTGGCTAAAGCGGTTGGTGGTGTGATGTATCGCAACGAGTTAACGCAAGCGCACAAAGACAAGCAAGTGTTCGTGCCATACGCCAAAGACAAGCAAGAGCGTGCAGTTGAGTTCTTAATCGACAACGGCGTTAACCTACCTGCATTCTGGAATAATGAACAAATTCTAGAGCGCATTGGTTACGACAAGTTTGAGCAATACGCAAACTACATTATTCGTTCTGCAGTTGGCGCGCCATTAACGTCTTACCGTTTAGATTCGCTAATCAAGCTGCAAGCGGCTGGTCAAGATGTGATGGATCCAGTTGCAACTATGAATAAGTACGTTGAAGCGATTTACGGTGATATTAAATCTCGTCGCCCACAATCTGATCAATATCGCGTAATGCTGCAAGATTACTTTGTAGCTAAATTGCTAAAAGACATGGCGCCAGTTAAGTCTAGCCGCGGTGAAAAGCCTTCAGCAGCTTATGTTGCAATGGTTCGCGGTATCGCTGCAGAGCTTAAGTACAAGCTAGAAGCTGCTGCTAGAAAGCATGCAGGTCGTCTAAATGGTTACCGTTATGCAGGTTTAGCGGCTAAATTAGGCGAAGGTCTAGAGCCAAAAGTAACCGTGAATAAATAGTAACGCTATTCAAGGTTAAATAACTCTGTCACAATACCCTCGATATTTCGTGGTCTTGGGTTTGTGACAGATGTTTCAAGAGATAAAACAATATTTAGCCGATTCTGATTTGCTGTTAAACGCCGTAGGTGAAGGCATTTATGGCTTTGACTTAGATGGCAATGCAGTATTTATAAACCCCGCTGCCGAACGCATGACAGGCTGGAAAAACAGCGAAATGCTCGGTCACAACATTCATCAATACCACCACCACAGCCATGCTGATGGCAGTCATTATCCCGCTTGCGAATGTAAAATTTATGGCACCCTTAAAGACGGTGTAAGCCGCGAAGTCAGTGGTGAAGTTTTCTGGCGCAAAGACGGCTCGTCATTTCCTGTGGAATACACGACTACGGCGGTTTATCGAGATGGCAACATCATTGGCGCTGTCGCGGTATTTCGCGATGTAACTCGGCAAAAAACAGCCGAAAAAGCCCTTCACGACGCGTTGGACGAAGTAAAAACGCTGTCAAAACAGCTGCAAACAGAAAACACCTACCTCATTAACGAGCTGCAGCAACAATGGTCTGGTCAAGGGCTGGTTGGTCACAGTGTGCAGTTTGAAAAAATGCTAATGCAGCTTGAGTTGGTGGCACAAACACAAAGCACCGTATTAATCCTCGGCGAAAACGGCACTGGTAAAGAGCTGGTGGCGCGTAATATTCATCAGCTCAGTCCGCGTAGCAACACGCCGTTGATTAAAGTTAACTGTGCGGCCTTTGCTGATAACCTGTTGGAGTCTGAACTCTTTGGTCACGAACGCGGTGCCTTTACAGGGGCAATTGAACGCCGTAAAGGACGTTTTGAAATCGCCAATAACGGCACCTTATTTCTCGATGAAATTGGTGAGCTGTCATTAAGTGCGCAGGGCAAGTTACTACAGGTGCTGCAAGAGCAAGAGTTTGAACGGGTCGGTGGCAATAAAACTATTAAGGTGGATATTCGAGTTATTGCCGCTACTAATCGCGATTTACAGAAAATGGTGGATGAAGGCACGTTTCGGATGGATTTATTTTATCGCCTCAATGTGTTTCCAATTCATATTCCACCGCTACGTGAGCGTATTGAAGACATCGAACCGCTATGCCATGAGATTATTCACAAGCTCAATGCCAAGTTAGGTAAAAACATTCGTGGTATCAAAAAGAAAAGCCTAACAAAACTTAAGCAATATCATTGGCCGGGCAATATTCGTGAGCTGCAAAATGTGCTTGAACACGAGGCTATTTTAACCACCAATGACATCATGGAAGTTAGGCGTGAGCTCAGTGCAAATGGCAATAAGAGCAATAAAGCCATGTGCACTATGGCTGAAGCTGAGCGAGAACACATTGAGCGCGTATTAAAGCATTGCCAATGGCGTATTGGCGGCAAAACAGGTGCAGCTGCCGTTTTGCAGTTGCCAGAGAGTACGTTGCGTTCGAGAATGAAGAAATTGGCGATAGCAAGGCCAGAATAATCCGCGAAATTAAAGCAAGAAACAGATTTGAAAAAGGGCAGTTGAGATGAGTTATTTATGTATTTACCACAAGGATTGTGCCGACGGTTTTGGTGCGGCGTTAGCGGTTAAGCTGTATTGCGACAAGCTGGGTGTTGAGTGTGATTATTTGCCAGCGCAATACGGCCATGAAGCGCCTGATGTGACAGGGAAAACGGTGTTTATTGTCGACTTTTCTTATGATCGCCAAACCTTAATTTCCCTTAATCAGCAAGCTGAAAAACTGACGGTAATCGATCATCATAAAAGTGCGATGGAAGATCTCGACGGTTTAGATTATTGCGTATTTGATATGACACGCTCAGGCGCGGTGCTAACTTGGGAAACCTTAAATCCTGAATTGCCAACGCCACTAGTGTTGAAATACGTGCAAGACCGCGATTTGTGGCGGTGGCAGCTGCCGCAGAGTAAAGAAGTTTCAGCGGCGTTGTTAACTCTGCCAAAGCAGCTTGATGTGTGGCAACCGTATCTCGACGACGAGAAAGTTGCTGAATTAATTGTTAAAGGCAGTGCTATTGTCGATTATCAAAACCTACAGTTGGCGAAAACACCACAGGGAGATAAGGTGCCAATGGCAACTATCGGCGGTTATCGCGTCCCTTGTGTTAATGCGACGCATCTCATTAGTGAAATGGGAGAGCAATTGGCGCAAGGTTATCCGTTTGCGGCATTATATTTCGACCGTTTGGACAAACGCGTTTATTCGCTGCGCTCAGCTAAAGACGGTATCGATGTGGCCAAAGTGGCTGAGCAATATGGCGGTGGTGGTCACTTTCACGCAGCAGGCTTTGCTGTCGACAAGCCGGCAATCGATATTTAATTGCCTTTAAATAATACATTGTGCGCGATATGTCGTGGGTGTCGCGATATATCGCGTTGTTGTCTTGGGCGATAAAATTAAATTTCATTAATATTCAATAGGTTATTTTTGTTTTAAATTGGCGCGCTACTTGCCAATAGCGAGGTATAAATTTATTAAAAAGTAGCAAGAGCATGTCCGTAAACATCGATCCAAAAGATCTGATTATTGCCCCTGGTAGTAATCAGAAAAGCGCCATTTATGTGCGCGAACAAAAGGGTAAATACCAACGTATCCGTCGTGGTATTGCCATGTTTTTAATGACGTTATTCGTCGTTTTACCTTGGATAGAAATCGGTGGTCATTCCGCCATCTATCTCGATCTCGCCAATCGTCAAATGCACGTTTTTGGCAGTACCTTATACCCGCAGGACTTTCCCGTAGTTGCAGGCCTCTTTATGGTGGCCGCATTCGCACTCTTTTTTGTCACAACGTGGTTAGGACGTGTGTGGTGTGGCTTTTTGTGTCCACAAACTCATTGGTTATTCATGTTTTTCTGGTTAGAGGAAAAGATTGAAGGTAGCCGCAATAAACGTATTAAGCTCGACAAGCAAAAAATGAACGGCGAGAAGTTCGTTAAGAAGAGCCTTAAACACACAAGTTGGATTGTGGTGGCGTTTTTAACGGCGACAACCTTTATCTCATATTTTATGCCGCCGCTCGAACTTTACACGAGTATCGTCGATGGCTCTCTCGGCGGTTTAGCGTGGTTTTGGATTGTCTTTTTTGCAGTGTGTACTTGGGGCAATGCTGGTTTCTTAAAAGAGAAAATGTGTTTGCACATGTGTCCTTACGCGCGTTTTCAATCGGCGATGTTCGACAAAGATACCTTGCTTGTTGGCTATGACGCGACCCGTGGTGAAGATCGTGGCCGTCGTCGCCGTAAAGACGATCACAAAGCCATGGGCTTAGGTGATTGTGTTGATTGTAATTTGTGTGTTGATGTGTGTCCGACAGGTATCGATATTCGTCATGGCTTGCAATATGAATGCATTAACTGTGGTGCTTGTGTCGATGCTTGTGATCAAACTATGTCGCAGTTTAATTATCCGAAAGGCTTGATTAGTTTTACTAGTGAACACGAACTTAAAGGCGGTAAAACGCATTTGTTTAGAGCAAAAATAATTGGTTATGGCATCGCTTGTATCTTGATATTCGCGGCAATGGCAGGTTATTGGTTCACGCGCTCAGATGTTGAGCTCAATATTCTGCGCGATCGCAACGTGCTATATCGCATTAATAACGACGATTTAATAGAGAATAGCTATCAACTCAAGCTGCTAAACAAAGCGCCACAAGCGCGCAGCTTTAGTATTCGTGCAACTGGTATCGATGGTATTCAATCGAGTTTGACTAAAACCTTTGCCATAGATTCAGGCGAGATGTCGTCACAGGTCATTACGCTAACGGCTGATCCGGTGAATTTACCGCGCCGCGTACTTCCTATCGAATTTATTATCAGCGATATGGAAACTGGCGAAGTATTAATTAAGCACGAATCGCGATTCTATAGCGAGTAACCCTTTATTGTGGAGGTTTTGCGCTGGTCATACCCTAACTTATGGCCAGCGCCTTTTTATTCTGTTAGTTTATGTTCAAGCCACCGCAATATATTGGTTGGGTATATGTTCATCAAGGACTCGATAAAGTTGTATCTAGAGTATCTAGCACAACTTCAAATAAGGAAATCAGACTATTATGAAAAAACTATCAGCTTCTCTAGCCTTCTTAGCGTTAACCTCAGGCGCGTGCTTTGCACAAGACTTCACTATCACTGCACAACAACAAACCACTTCTATTAACGCTGGCACTCATGCATTTAACGGCAATGTGATTATTCAATACTCTGGTCCATTAACCACTCGTTCTAACTCTCAAATCGTTAAAATGAGTGATAATACGCGCGTGTTGAGTGGTAATGTTGAGCTCGAATTCGACAATGTAGTGGCAAAAGGTGATGAGGTTACCTTGCGTCAAAAAGACGGCCAAATCATTATTTCCAGTGAGCATTTAACGCTTATTTCAAAATAATTTCACAGCAAGATTAGGTACAGTTTTAAAGGGTTAAAGTGAGCTGTCTTTTATTCATTTACTCACGCACTAATTGTTATGCATCGATTATTTGTCGCTTTAGCCGTTTGTTTTTCTTGTTTTATCATTTGGGTTATTTATCTCGCCAATACCGGCCAAATGGTTGGCTGGTTTAAGTTTTTTACCCAGCTTCCCCATGGCGATAAAATTGGTCATTTCTGCATTTTTGGCACGCTCACCTTACTCGCTAATCTCTCAACTAAATGTCGAACATGGCATTGGAAAAAAATCCACTGTTATTGGGGTAGTAGTGCCGTTTTATTGTTTGTAACTATCGAAGAACTGAGTCAACATTTCTTACCTAGTCGCACCTTAGATATTTACGATTATTTGGCTGATTTAGCAGGAATTGGGCTGGCGAGTTTGATTTCATGGCTGCTTGTCTATTTTTGGCCTCAACTGATCAATCACAGTGTGTCTCATCGGCGCTAAACCGACTTGTTCATTATTGCTAACTCTGTGCTATAGTCGAGCAACAGAAATTTAATGCACCACAGCACAGCACAGCATTGTATAAAGGACTAGATTACCAATGAATAGCACGGTAAATGATGCGAATTACGTCGTAACCAACCCCATGATTGATAAACAAATTAGTAAGTCATATTCGTCAGGTGACGTTGCTGACAGTAGTAAAAATAATGTTGAGGGTGACGTTTCTGCAGTCATTGGTAATACTGGAAAACACCTTATTGCGGACTTTCATGGTGCTTCAGATCTCAATAATATCGAGTTGATGGAAGATGCACTTACTCAAGCCGCACAAGTTGCTGGCGCAACCTTATTGCACATACATATTCACACCTTTGCTGGTGGTGGCGGTATTACAGGCGTAGCTTTGCTTGCCGAATCACACATTAGTGTTCACACATGGCCGGAGCTGAATTATGCCGCTTTTGATGCCTTTATGTGTGGTAATGCTCAGCCAGAAAAAGCGATTTCGTTATTGGAATCTATATTCCAACCTGAGCGTGTTGAAGTGAAAAATATCTTGCGCGGTTAGCGGCTCAAATCTTCGATATACAGATGATATAGTTTTGGCACCATGATGGTGTTAACTGGTGTATCGACCTTCGTCATATCTTTTGAAAACACCATTGCTGCAGACATTGTCTCAGCGGTAATGGCTCTCGTCGGAATATCAAATGTAAACTCGTTAGGTAAGCTTGCTCCTTTACGGGCCATGTTAAATCCCCAAATGCCAAATGATGGCAGTGTTGTTTGATAGCTAAGCGTGTTTGAAAATACGTGGTCGAGTGTTTTTTCAATACACCAAAATACCTGACGGGTGAAAAAAGGAGATGAACTTTGAGTCACTAATACGCCATTGTCGGCCATTCTGCGTTTTATCATGGTGTAAAACTCTTTGGAGTAGAGTTTATTGATGGCTTCGTTATGTGGATCTGGCATATCGACAATTACGCGGTCGTATAAAATTCCCGGTTTATTGATAAAACTAAACGCGTCTTCGTTAAAAGCTGTCACCTTTGGTGACCACATACTTTTTTCGTTGAGTCGTTTTAGAAAAGGTAGCTCTTTAGCAATCCTAGTCATTTCTGGATCAATATCCACTAAATGAACTTGCTCAACATCGTCATATTTTAAAATTTCTCTTGCGGCTAAGCCGTCACCACCTCCTAGAATAAGCACATTTTTACGAGAACCAGCAACTGAAAGTGTAGGGTGAACTAAGTTTTCGTGATAGCGATATTCATCGCGTGATGAAAATTGGATATGGCCGTCAATGTAAAGCTTTCGATCGCGGTTTGTTGTTGAACGAGTAACGACTAATTTTTGATAAGGGGTTTGCTGAGAATAAACCACCTGATCAAAATAAAGGTGTTTCTCTGCAAAACTGGTTATTTTGGTGCCGTAAACGATAAAGCCAATCAACAAGGCGAGAATCGCAAAGCAGCTATTGCGCATTACTTTGTAGTTACGGAGATGATCTTTGAAAACCAGTACGTTAACTATGGCAACGCTAATATTAATCAAACCAATTGCAAAGGAAGATTGTACTAATCCAAGTGTGGGCAGCAGTAATAACGGAAATGATACCGACCCTATTAATGCGCCTAAATAATCTAATGACATTACATTGGCTATAGAGTCTTTAGTGCTTTTTCGCTTCGATAGAAGTGTGGTTAATATTGGAATTTCCATACCGACTAAAGCGCCGATAATTAGTATTAGGCTATACATGACTAGCTCATAGAGCCCTCTAGCGTATGGGAATGTCATGAACAGCAAAATACTACAAATACCGCCAATCATGGCAATGGCTATTTCTATCGTAATAAAATTGCGAACAAATTGATCGTCGAAGTATTTTGATATCAACGAACCTACGCCCATTGCGAACATAAACACACCAATGGTGAGGGAGAATTGGTAGACGCTATTACCCAGCAAATAGGATGAAACTGTACCAATAATTAGTTCGTAGACAATGCCGCACAGCGCTACGATAAGAATGGAAAAAAGTAGAATACGCGCTTGTTGATCAGACAAGTCTCTACTGGTGACGCTTTGTGGAGTAGACATAGTTATTTTTCAGTTAGATAGAGGGATATAGCGCAAATAGACAAACAACAAAGAGCTCGAAGAGCCCTTTGTTGTATAAGAGGTATGAACTTATTTACCTTTAGAGTGGCTACCTGAACCTGCACGAGCCTTGGCGGCTTCTCTTGATGTAATCGTTTTCTTATTAGCAAGTGATTTTGACGATACCCCAGCTGCGCGCTGACGAGTTAACATTGAACCAATTAAGTAACCAGCTATAAGAGCTGTACCACTGAAATGATGATCGTTTACTGCACCACTGCGACTTGAGGCTATGATACGCGCATTTTCACCGTCGATTTCAATTTTAAATAGTGCCACTTCATTTTCATCTAACTCTTTATTTTTGTTGTCGTCAGCAAAGGCAAGTAATGAAGCGTCAACTTGAGGAGAAACGCCAATTTCAGACTTGTAAATCGCTGGCTGAGATTTATTGTAATCAACAGCTAGGGCATCTGCTAGACCGATAAATGCCTGATCGGCGTCGGTTCCTTCTGGGGTATTTTCAGATACTGTATGCAGTGTTTCAACTGTAACGTCGAGTACTAAGTTTAGATCGATTTCGTCTTTCGCATATTCTGTGTCGTTTGAGTCATTAGAAAAGAAAACCCAGCCGATAATAGCTGCAATAGCAACGACTTTAACGATGGTAAATACTGATTTGTTCATGATGTGCTTCCTTGATTAAGTAATCTTTGTCACGGTGTTGGCAGTTTAGAAACTGTAAACAAAATGATATTCGTGTATGCCGTCTTCATAATAATCTGACAGGCAACCGACGTAATCGAAACCAGCATCCTGCAGCGGCTTGTGAATTAAAGGCAAATTTGACGGAAAGGTCAAGTATATTTTTCGAGCACCTTGTTCTTTAGCGGCGTCGATGCCAGTTTGTACGTCGACCGCAGTAAAGTTTCGTTTAGCAAAGAGTTTTTTAGTTTCTTTAACTTCCCACCGAAAAGAATAAGAGCCATCTGTCTCAGCAATTTCATATAATCCGCAAAATTGGATATTAGGGCGTTCTTCGATGATCTTTTTTCCTTGAGCTTCCGATTCCACATTTTGAGATTTATTAGAAAAATCAAAACTCAATATGTGCTGGCTTTCGCCTTCTTCGTAAAAATCTCTATTGATAACTTCTTCGGTAAAACCAAATGAGCGATAGGCATGAAAGGCATTTTCGTATAGTTTTTTACCGTCTTCACAATAGTCAGACACTTTTACAAATAGCTTACGAGCTGACTTTTCTCGTAGTTTATCGGTTAATTGTTGCAGTAACTGCCTGCCTAGCCCTTGTCGTTGATAATCCGGTGATAAATAGGTCCACGATAA